>CALRZK010000079.1:0-8957 GCA_943372615.1 Bradyrhizobium ivorense
CGGCTTCGCGTCGTAGTGGCCGCCGCAGCAGTGGCTCTGGTCGTGGTCAGCGGCTACGCTGCGACGCGAATGGGCGGTGAGTTCATTCCAAGCCTCGACGAAGGCGATGTCGCGATCCAGGCGATGCGCATCCCCGGAACGAGCCTGACGCAATCGCTGGAGATGCAGAAGGTTCTGGAAGAGCGACTGCACAAGATCCCGGAGGTGAAAGAAGCCTTCGCTCGCACCGGCACCGCCGAGGTGGCAACGGATCCGATGCCGCCCTCGATCTCGGACGGCTATGTTATGCTCAAGCCGCGCGACCAGTGGCCTGACCCGAAGAAGCCGAAGCTCGACGTCATGAAGGAGATCGAGGCGGCGTCGGAGGAGGTCGCGGGCAGCCTTTACGAACTGTCGCAACCGATCCAGCTTCGTTTCAACGAGCTCATCTCGGGCGTGCGCAGCGACGTCGGCGTCAAGATCTTCGGCGACGACCTCGACGTGCTCGCCCAGATCGCGGGGCAGGTGCAGACCGCCCTGCAGGGCATCCAGGGCGCCGCGGACGTGAAGACCGAGCAGGTCTCGGGTCTGCCAGTACTGAACGTGAAGCTGAACCGGAAGGCGCTCGCGCGTTACGGCATCAGCGTCTCGGACGTGCAGAACCTGGTGGAGATCGCCGTCGGCGGCAAGACCGCCGGCCTGGTGTTCGAGGGCGACCGTCGCTTCGATCTCGTCGTGCGCCTTCCGGACCAACTCCGGATGGATGTCGAGGCGATCAAGGCGCTTCCGATCCCGTTGCCTCCCGTCGAAGGCCAGCCGAACCAGAACAAGGCACAGCCGGCCGTGTTCGGTACGTCGCCTCTGGCCCAGATGCGCTACGCGCCGCTGTCGGAGCTCGCTGAGATCTCGGTCTCGCCGGGGCCGAACCAGATCAGCCGCGAGGACGGCAAGCGCCGTATCGTGGTCTCGGCCAACGTGCGCGGCCGCGATCTCGGCTCGTTCGTCGGCGACGCGCAGGAGCAGATCGCACAGAAGGTCAAGTTGCCCGCGGGCTACTGGATCGGATGGGGCGGTCAATTCGAGCAGCTCGTCTCGGCGACGCAGCGTCTGACCATCGTCGTTCCGATCGCGCTGCTGCTGATCTTCCTGCTGCTCTTCCTCAGCCTCGGATCCGCGGCCGACGCGTTGCTGGTGTTCAGCGGTGTGCCGCTGGCGCTGACGGGCGGCATCTTCGCGCTGCTGCTGCGCGACATCCCGCTGTCCATCAGCGCAGGCATCGGCTTCATCGCGCTGTCGGGCGTCGCCGTGCTGAACGGTCTCGTCATCATCACCTTCATCGAGCGTCTTCGTCTCGAAGGAAAGACGGTGATGGACGCGGTCCGCGAAGGCGCGCTGACCCGTCTGCGGCCCGTCCTGATGACCGCGCTGGTGGCCTCGCTCGGCTTCGTGCCGATGGCCATCGCGACCGGCGCCGGCGCGGAGGTGCAGCGTCCGCTGGCAACCGTCGTGATCGGCGGCATCATCTCGTCCACCATTCTCACGCTTCTCGTGCTTCCGGCGCTCTACATCCTGTTCCGCCGGGAATCATCGCCTGCCCATGTGGAGGCGATGCCTGTCCACGCTACCAAAGGAGACCACTGATGAAGAAGATCCTGCTCGTCGCATCCGCGCTGCTGCTCGCCACGCCGGCGATGGCCCAGCACGCCCATGAGAAGGGGCCGAACGGCGGCCAGATGGAGGACGTCGCAGGCGTGGAAGTCGAAATGATCGCTTCCGGCAAGACCCTGACGTTCAACGTGTTCGATGAGGCCAAGAAGCCGGTCTCGGCGAGCGGCTTCTCTGGATCGGTCATGCTGACGTCCGGAAGCGACCGCGAGACCATCCCGCTCGTCGCCTCGGGCAATGCGCTCAAGGCCGAGGCCAAGGGCGAGATCGCGAAGGGCGCGTCCGTCGCCGTGACCCTGAAGACCGCGGCCGGCAAGTCCGGCCAGGCCAAGTTCAAGAACTGACCGGATACGTCCGTCTCGCTGATCGGAGCGCCGCCATGTGCGGCGCTCCTGAATGGAAAAGATGACCGAAGCAACGAACGACAAGGGTTCGGGGAGGGATCTGAGACTCGATCTCTTCCGAGGACTCGCCAATTGGGCGATCTTCCTTGATCACGTGCCTAACAACCTGGTGGCCTGGATCACCGCGCGGAACTACGGTTTCAGCGACGCGGCCGAACTGTTCGTGTTCGTGTCGGGCTTCACCGTGGCGTTCGTCTACGGGCGCATGATGCGGACGGCCGGCTTCTTCAAGGCTTCCGTCGGCGTCCTCGGTCGGGTCTGGCAGATCTACGTCGCCTATATTCTGTTGTTCGTCTTCTACGTCGTGGCCATCGGCTACGTGGCTCAACGCTACGGCCACGCGCACCTGCTCGACGAATTCAACATCCGCCGCCTCATCGCGGAGCCCGTCGAATTCATCAAGCATGGTCTGCTGCTCGAATATCGCCCGCTCAATCTCGATGTCCTGCCGCTCTACATCGTCCTGATGGCGCCGTTCCCGCCGGTGCTCTGGCTGCTGACGAAAGCGCCGAATGTCACGTTGGCGGCGTCGCTCGTTCTCTACGTCGTCGCCCGCCAGATGGGCTGGAATCTGTCGGGGTATCCGTCCGGCACGTGGTACTTCAACCCGTTCGCTTGGCAGCTCCTGTTCGTGATCGGCGCGTGGACCGCAATCACCGACCGGACGAAGCTGCACACGGCGTTGCGGTCCCCCATCGTCATGCCGGTCTGCATCGCCATCCTCGTCTTCTCCGCCGTCGTCACCGTGGCGGCGCACACGGGCAACGAGGCGATCCTTCCGGAGGCAGTCCGGTCGTTCTTCATTCCGAACGACAAGACCAACCTTGCGCCGTACCGCATCATTCATTTCCTGGCGCTGGCGATCGTCGTGTCGCGCCTGATTTCACGGGATGCGCCCGCGCTGCAGTGGCCGGTCTGGCGTCCCATCATCGTGTGCGGCCAGCAGTCGCTCGAAGTGTTCTGCGCCGGCGTGTTCCTGGCGTTCGTGGCGTATTTCGCCATCGACCTCGTCTCCGAGGCGTTCTGGTTCCAGTTGCTCGTCAGCATCGCCGGCATCGCCGCGATGACCGGCGTCGCCTATTTCCGGAAATGGGCCAAGGCCGGCAAGGCCAAGCCGGCGAAGACGGGGTGAGACCGATGCGCGCGATCGCACTCGTTCTGCTGACGATCCTGCTGACTCCGGGCGGCGCCGCGGCACGTGCTGGTTTCGCCGACGAACCGCCGCGCGCTCCATATCACATCGACAATCTCCCGCAGGAGCTCCGCAAGATCGTCCGGAGCCGGGCCGCGAGTTGCGGCAACCAGCCGTCGGCGCAGCACCTGTTCTCGGTCTCGATCGAAGGAGAGGGCCGGGAGTTCATGTCGTTTCACTACGACAAGCTCACCTGCACCAACCGGGCGGCCGTCTGCCGCTCGAGCGGTTGCCTTCATGAAGTGTTCGTCCGGAGCGGACGCGGCTGGTCGCCAGTCTTCCAGACATATGCGGACGAAACGACGCTCAGCAACGACGGCGGCCGCGTATGCCTCGCGATCCGCAAGGGCTGGACCACGGAAACGTATTCGTGGGCGCGCAACGGTTTTTCGCCGGTGATCGAGTGCAGGAGACGATGATGGAACACTCGCTAATCGGCCACCTGCATTTCGGCGGCGCGAACATCAGCTACCGCAAGAAGTTCAGGCTGTTCTTCATCGTGGCATCGGTGGTGCTCATCCTGAGCGCCATTAAGCTCGCGATCCACTATTCGGGTTTCGAACTGCTCGATCTCAACCGGCTCGTCACCAGCGGCATTGCCGGCGCGATCTTCATCATCGGCTTCATGTTGTCCAGTATTCTGGCGGACTACAAGGAAGCGGAACGCATCCCGGCAGCCATCCGGACCGAGATCGAGGCGATCGACGGCGATCTCGAGATGTTCGCGGAGGAGGAGACGACGTTCGACCTCGCAAAACACCGCGGGATCATGGTCGCGCTTCTCGCGAAACTGCGGACCGGTCTCGGTCACGCGAAGGATCACAAGGACATCACGCCGGCGCTCGACGAACTCGCCAAACTGACGCCCATTCTCGGCAGGCTCGAAGGTCTCGGAATGGCCTCGAACTTCGTCGTCAGGCTCCGCAATTCGCAGGACCGGCTTCGTAGCTCGCTGCTCCGGATCTACACGATCCAGCGCGTCGAATTCGTGCCCTCCGTGCGGGTGCTGGTCCAGACGCTGGTCTCGTCGATCATCATCCTGCTGATGCTCCTGAAGACGGAGGGAGATCCGGCGTCCGCGATCCTGTTCGGCTTCATGGCCTATATGTTCGTCTACGTCCTCTACCTCATCAGACTTCTGGAACAGCCCTTCGCCAAGGGGCACGGCTCCGTCGACGACGTCAGCCTGTTCCTGCTGGACGAACTGGAAGAGAAGTTGCGCGCTTCGTTGAACGCGCCGGAAGCAAAGGAAATCTGAGATGCACGGTGGCGGTTCACACGGAACGGCGGCGGCGAAACATTCGAAGAGGCTCGCGATCGCGCTGGGGATGACGGCGACCTACATGGTCGCCGAGATCATCGGCGGCTTGATCACCGGCAGTCTCGCGCTGCTCGCGGACGCGGCGCACATGGCGACCGACGTCGTAGGGCTCGGCCTCGCGCTTCTGGCAATCAGGTTCGCCGCGCGGCCTGCGACGCCTCAGAGGACCTACGGCTTTCTCCGCATGGAGGTGCTGTCGGCGCTGACGAATGCGGTCATCCTCCTTCTGTTGACGATCTACATCATCTACGAGGCCTATCAGCGCTTCCTGGCGCCGCCGGAGGTATTGAGCGGACCGATGCTGATCGTCGCGCTCATCGGCCTCGCCGTGAACCTTGTCAGCATGTGGATGCTGATGGACGGATCGAAGGAAAGCCTGAACGTGAAGGGCGCGTACTTCGAGGTTCTCGGCGACATGCTGGGCTCCGTCGGCGTGATCGCGGCATCCCTTATCATCATGTTCACGGGTTGGCAGTTGGCGGACCCGCTGATCGGCGCCGGCATCGGTCTCTTCATCGTGCCGCGCACCTGGATCCTGCTCAAGCAGGCGGTCAACATCCTGATGGAGGCGACGCCGGCAAACGTGGACGTGGAGAAGATGACCGCGAGCCTTGGCTCGATCCCGGGCGTGACGGCCGTTCACGATCTACACGTCTGGACGATCACCTCCGGCACCGATGCGATGAGCGGCCATCTCGTGGTCGAGGACGCGACCCGATGGCGCGAGGTGCTGCGGGAGGCGCAGACCCGCGTCCGCAAGGAATTCGGCATCGATCACGTCACCATCCAGGTCGAGGACGAGGCGATGAGAAGCGCGGAAGCGCAACTCGGCTTCTGAGCCCGCTGATCCGTCGGAGGGTGTCATGAGCGACAAACAGATGATCGGACTGTCCGGCCTCATCGCGATGAGGAAGCATCTGGACTCGATCGCCAACAACGTCGCGAACCAGACGACGCCGGCGTTCAAGGCCGGACGCGTGCAGTTCCAGGAGTATCTGACCGATGCCAAGGAGGCGGAGGTTCCGGATCTTGCCAAGCGCGCGATGGTGTCGACCTCGCAGTTCACCGACTTCACAGTCGGCGGCGTGAAGGCGACCGGAAATTTTCTGGACGTTGCTCTCATCGACGATCAGTCCTTCTTCGTCGTCGATACGCCGGCCGGGCCCCGGTACACGCGGTCCGGAGCCTTCACGCTGGACGGTAAGGGCAAGCTGACGACGCTGGACGGAGCGCCCGTCATGACGAGCAACGGCCCACTGGTCGTGCAGCAGCGCGATGGCCCGGTCGCGATTTCCGGAGACGGCTCCATATCGACTTCTCAGGGGCGGGTCGCCGGATTGCGCATGGTCCGGTTCGCCGATCGCCAGCAACTGACGCCGGAAGGCGGCGGTCTCTTCTCTTCGGCGACGCCGCCGATCGACATCCCGTCCGGGAAGGGGCGCCTGGCGACGGGCGTTCTCGAGATGGCGAACGTCAGGCCGGCCGACGAGATGAGCCGAATGATGGCCGCCACGCATGCCTACGACGTCCTGGCCAAGACTGTCTTCAAGGGCGAGCCGGCCGAGGAGCTCCGGAAGCTCGCGGGAGCGGGAGAGGACTGATGGGACTGCGCCCCAGCGACAACGATGCGAGATTTGAGATCGGCCACGATGCGGACGGATGGTGCGTGCGCGATCGGGCGACCGGCGAGGTGGTGACATGCGTGACCCCTCCGCCGACGGGCCTGTTCCGGATCGAGGCGGAGTTGCTCCGCGATCAACTGAACCAGACGCCGCAGCACCGTTTCGGCGCACGGCGCGATGCATGAAAGGTCGGCCATGAGCGCTGCGACAGCCGAAAAGACCAGGATGCGGGTGGAGGGCATGGACTGCGCCTCCTGCGCCACGAAGATCGAGAACGCCCTTCTGCGGGTCGAGGGCGTGTCCGAGGTGAGGGTGTCGGTCCCGGCGGGTACGGTAACGGTCCAGCATGCGGCGTCCGACGTCCTGTCGATGCGGAAACGGGTGGAAGGCTTGGGGTACAAGGTGCTCGACGTCGGAGGGGAAGGCGGCCACGCGCACTCCAAGGCGTCGGACCATCACCACAGCCATTCCCACGATCACCATGATCACGGAGCCTCCTGTGCCGACGCGGGCCCGGCTGCCCGAACGCCCTGGTGGCGTAGCGCCAAGGCGACAATGACCATTGTTGTCGGCGTCGCGCTTGCCGCCGCCTTCGTCCTGGGCAAGCTTGTCCCGGCCGTCGAGACCCCGGCATTCCTGGCGGCGATGCTGATCGGCCTGGTGCCGATCGGAGGCCGCGCCTTCAACGCCGCCATCTCCGGAACGCCGTTCTCGATCGAGATGCTGATGACCATCGCCGCCATCGGTGCCGTCTTCATCGGAGCGACGGAGGAGGCGGCCACGGTCGTCTTCCTGTTCCTGATCGGCGAACTCCTGGAGGGCGTCGCCGCGAGCCGTGCCCGCGCCAGCATCCAGGACCTCACCAAACTCGTTCCGGAAACCGCCAGGCTCGAACGGGACGGCAAAGTGGACGAAGTCCCGGCTACAAGCCTCCAGGTCGAGGCCGTCATCCAGGTGCGTCCGGGCGACCGCATCCCGGCGGACGGGGTCATCATCGCCGGCGAGAGCGCGATCGACGAGGCGCCGGTCACGGGCGAGAGCACTCCCGTCCGGAAAGGTGTCGACGGGACCGTGTACGCCGGCACGATCAACGGCGACGGCGTGTTGCGTGTCAGGGTCACCGCGGCCGCCGCGGACAACACCATCGCGCGCGTCGTCCGCCTGGTGGAGGAGGCGCAGGAGTCCAAGGCCCCGACCGAGCGCTTCATCGATCGCTTCTCGAAATTCTATACGCCCGGCGTGGTCGTCGTGGGGGCGCTGATCGCCGTCGTCCCGCCGCTGCTGTTCGGCGGTGAATGGCAGGAATGGATCTACAAGGGCCTCGCCATCCTTCTGATCGGCTGCCCGTGCGCGCTGGTGATCTCGACGCCGGCGGCGATCGCGGCGAGCCTCTCGGCGGGCGCTCGTAGGGGTCTTCTCCTCAAGGGCGGCGCCGTCCTGGAGGAGGTCGGCCGGATTCAGGTCGCCTGCTTCGACAAGACCGGCACGCTGACGGCCGGCAAGCCGCAGGTGACCGACGTTGCGTCCTTCGGCGTTCCGGAAGCCGAGGTGCTGCGGCTCGCGGCGGCGCTCGAGACCGGATCCAGCCATCCGCTCGCCACCGCCATCCTGGCCGCGGCAGCCGATCGAAGCGTCGTGGTGCCGGCGGCCTCAGACGCCAGCGCGATCGGGGGCAAGGGTATTCGGGGGACAGTGGAGGGGCGGCTCGTCTTTCTCGGCTCGCCTCAGGCCGCTGAAGAACTCGCCGCGCTCACCGAACAGCAGAAGGAACTGATCTTTGCCTTCAACGAGGTCGGCAAGACAGCTTCGGTCCTCCTTATCGACGGAGCGCCTGCCGGGGCTATCGCCATGCGGGACGAGCCACGTCCGGACGCGGTTCAGGGATTGCAGCGCCTGCGCGACCTTGGCATCGAGACGATGATGCTGACTGGCGACAACGGACGTACCGCGAACGCCATCGGTCGAACGATAGGAATCCGCGCCCGTGCCGGACTGCTGCCGCAGGACAAGCAGCAGATTGTTCAGGGGTACCGCAACGGAGGAAAGAAAGTTGCCAAGATCGGCGACGGCATCAACGATGCGCCGGCGCTCGCGGCCGCCAATGTCGGCATCGCCATGGGCGGCGGGACCGACGTCGCGCTCGAGACGGCCGATGCCGCCGTGCTGCACGGACGGGTCGCGGACGTCGCGGCCATGGTCGAACTCTCCCGACGCACCATGGACAACATCAAACAGAACATCAGCGTCGCGCTCGGACTGAAGGCGCTCTTCCTCGTCACGACGGTGGCGGGGATCACCGGCCTCTGGCCTGCGATCCTGGCGGATACGGGCGCCACCGTGATCGTCACCATGAACGCGCTTCGGCTGCTGAGGATGCCGTCGCGATGACCGAAGAAAATCGGCAGGCACGGCGGAAGGGAGGCTGTCGGAGGTATGGGGAGTGGAATGCCACGCGAAACGATTATGACGCCGCTATCTATCCGCTACCGGCGACGTGCCGCCCGGTGCGCGCACACGGCGGACGCGCTGCACATGGAAGGCAAGGAGGAGGCAGCGATGCTCTTGGTGAAGTCTGCACTTTCCTGGATTCAGTTGGCGGAGAACGAGGAATTGCTAAGCGCCGCGATCTCGGTCGTCGATCGGTGACCTTGGAGTTGCAGTGAAGGCGCCGGAGGTCGACGGCAGAACGCAAACCTCGGGGCCGATGAAGAAACGCTCGATCGCGCTGCATGGCCGCAAGACGAACGTCACCCTGGAGGATGAGTTCTGGGAAG
>CALRZK010000080.1:0-8939 GCA_943372615.1 Bradyrhizobium ivorense
GCCGCTGCGCAGGCCCTGCAAAAGGCCGGGGCGAAACATATCTATCTCGCAGGCCGCCCCGGCGATCTGGAGAGCGACTTGCGTGCGGCCGGCGTACAGGATTTCATTGTGGCTGGCGGCGATGCACTGGCGATGCTGGTGCAAGCTTACGCTCGGATGGAGTGAGCGATGACGGCAACGGCAGGCAAACCCATGCTGACCGGCGGCTGCCAATGCGGCGCGATCCGCTTTGCGGTAAGCGCTGCGCCGACACGGGTGAGCATCTGCCATTGCCGCATGTGCCAGAAGGCGACAGGCTCGCCTTTCGCCTCGCTTGCCGACATCCCGAACGAGCAGTTTACATGGACCCGCGGCACGCCGTCGGCGTTCAAGTCGTCGTCGATCGCAGAACGCGACTTCTGCGCCAAATGCGGCACGCCGCTGAGCTACCGCCGCATCGACGGCCCGAATATCGAGATCATGACCGGCGCCTTCGACCGGCCCGATCGTGTGGTGCCTTCGAAGCAATTTGGCAGCGAAAGCCGCCTTGGCTGGGTCGGTAATGTGTCGAACCTGCCGAGCAAGACGACGGCGCAGAATTACGGTCCGGACAAGATGGCGAGCGTATTCAGCTATCAGCACCCGGATCATGATTGAGATCGAACGAGAAATAAAATGATCGTCATTGCGAGCGAAGCGAAGCAATCCAGAAAGCCACGCGAAAAAAGAGCTGGATTGCTTCGTCGCTACGCTCCTCGCAATGACGGCTGATAGGACTTAGGAAATGACCAAGATCCCGAATTTCGCCGACATCGCTTTCGCGCCCATTACTCCGGCAGCGCCTGCAGGCAGCGCCGAGCCGTGGCTGACGCCGGAAGGCATCCTGGTCAATCCGGCCTATAGCGAGTCCGATGTCAAAGGCATCGATTTCCTCAACACCTATCCCGGCGCTGCACCGTTCTTGCGCGGCCCCTACCCGACCATGTATGTCAACCAGCCGTGGACAATCCGCCAATATGCGGGCTTCTCCACCGCAGAAGACTCCAACGCCTTCTACCGCCGCAATCTTGCCGCCGGCCAGAAGGGCTTGTCGGTCGCCTTCGATCTCGCCACCCATCGCGGCTATGACAGCGACCATCCGCGCGTGGCCGGCGACGTCGGCATGGCGGGCGTCGCGATCGATAGCATCTATGACATGCGCACGCTGTTTGCCGGCATCCCGCTCGATCAGATGAGCGTGTCGATGACCATGAACGGCGCGGTGCTGCCGATCCTCGCGCTTTATGTCGCCGCGGCCGAAGAACAGGGCGTGCCGCCGGAAAAACTCACCGGAACGATTCAGAACGACATTCTGAAAGAGTTCATGGTGCGCAATACCTATATCTATCCGCCGGCACCCTCGATGCGGATCATTTCCGACATCTTCGCCTATACCTCGCAGCGGATGCCGAAATACAATTCGATTTCCATCTCCGGCTATCACATGCAGGAAGCCGGCGCGACGCAGGATCTCGAACTCGCTTATACGCTGGCAGATGGCGTCGAATATCTGCGCGCGGGCATGGCCGCTGGCATCGATGTCGACAAGTTCGCGCCGCGGCTGTCGTTCTTCTGGGCGATCGGCATGAACTTCTTCATGGAAGTCGCCAAGATGCGCGCAGCGCGCCTGCTCTGGGCGAAGCTGCTCACGCAGTTCAATCCGAAGGATCCGAAATCGCTCAGCTTGCGCACCCACAGCCAGACCTCTGGCTGGTCGCTGACCGCGCAGGATGTGTTTAACAATGTGATGCGCACCACCGTCGAGGCGATGGCGGCGACGCAAGGCCATACCCAGTCGCTGCACACCAATGCGCTCGACGAAGCACTGGCGCTGCCCACCGACTTCTCCGCCCGCATCGCACGCAACACGCAGCTCTTCATCCAGCAGGAAACCGGCACCACCCGCATTATCGATCCGTGGGGCGGCTCCTATTATGTCGAGCGCCTCACCCACGATCTCGCCGTGAAGGCGTGGGGTCATATCCAGGAAGTCGAGGCGCTCGGCGGCATGGCCAAGGCCATCGAGGCCGGGGTGCCAAAACTGCGCATCGAGGAAGCCTCGGCCAAGACACAGGCGCGCATCGATGCCGGCCGTCAGGCCGTGATCGGTGTCAACAAATACAAGCCCGAGAGCGAGACGCCCATCGACGTGCTCAAGGTCGATAACTCCAATGTCCGCCGTCTGCAGATCGACAAGCTGAAGCGCCTGCGCGGGGAACGGAACCAGGTCGATGTGGATGCGGCCATCAACGCGCTGACGCGCAGCGCGCAGGAAGGCAATGGCAATCTGCTGGCGCTGGCCATCGACGCCGCACGCGCCAAGGCCACCGTCGGCGAAATCTCAGACGCGATGGAAAAAGTGTTCGGCCGCCACCGCGCCGAGATCAAGTCCATCACCGGCGTCTATAAGCGGGAAGCCTCCAGCATGAACGACAATGTCGCCAAGGTTCAGGCGCTGATTGATACTTTCGAGGACGCCGAAGGCCGCCGCCCGCGCATTCTCGTCGCCAAGATCGGACAGGACGGCCACGACCGCGGCCAGAAGGTGATCGCCTCCGCCTTCGCCGATGTCGGCTTCGACGTCGATATCGGGCCGCTCTTCGCCACGGCCGATGAAGCCGCCCGTCAGGCCGTCGAAAACGACGTCCACATTCTCGGCCTCTCCTCCCTCGCCGCCGCGCATCTCACTGCGGTGCCTGAGTTGAAGGAGGCACTGAAGAAGCAGGGCCGCGAAGACATCATGATCATTATCGGCGGCGTCGTGCCGCCGCAGGATTATGACGAGCTCTACAAGGCGGGCGCCGAAGCCATCTTTCCGCCGGGCACGGTGATCTCGGAAGCTGCAGAAGAGCTGATCCACAAACTGAATGCCCGGCTCGGACATAGCCAGGCGGCGGTGTAGCTGCGGCGTCACAGCATTTGTGATAGGATCACGGAATGACCGACGTGATCGACATCCCGCTGGAGACGATCCTCGCAAAATTGCGAGCGCTCGCACCTGCCATCAAGGCAGAGGGCGTGACACGATTGGCGGTGTTCGGTTCGCGTGTCCGCGGAGACGCGCGGCCGGACAGTGATCTGGACATCCTCGTCGAGCATAAGCCGCGCGACAACGGAGGGGCCTCGTTCAACATCTTCAATGTCATGAACATGATCGAAGACGACATCGGGGTATGGCCCCATGTCATGACCGATGGAGAACTGACCCCGCGCATCCGGGAGCGCATGGCCGACGATCTGATCGAGGTGTTTTGATGCCGCCCTCGACGGAAGACCGGTTTGCGGACATTCTCGATTTCGTGTCCGAGATCGAAGACATCATGAAGGGCGTCGATTACGAAACCTTCAGCAATGAAAGGCGCATCCGCCATCTTGTCGAACGATATCTCGAAATGTGTTGCGAAGCAGCTCTCAAGCTGCCAGCCGAAATGAAGCAGGAAGCCCCTGCGGTTGATTGGCACCAGATGAACGGCTTCGCAAATATTCTCAGGCATGCCTATCACACAACCCGGGTCAACTTGCTCTGGGATATCATCCACGATCATCTTCCTCCGCTCAAAGCTTTTGTCGAAAGTCGGATTCGCGAATGAACCGCTTCTCTTCTTCCCTGCTCTCCGGCGCACTGTTGCTGGCCCTGTCTTACGCGTCCTCCTACGCCGCGGACAGAAAGCCCGCTATTGCGCTGAAGGCACGTAACATCGAGGTCAATGTCTCCTTCGACGACTCGATCAAGGCCGATGCGTCGCTACTCAAACATCTGAGCAAGAGCGCCAGAACTTGGGCCGCGAAGACTCTCAAGGATTTATCTGCATTGCCTCGGGACATTGGCGATATGCCAACCCGTCCTGAGGTGTCATGGGCTTCGGAGCGCAGCTATGAGCTGGAAGCTTTAATCGCAGGGCGCTATGCCAGCATCATTCGCAGCGACTATAGCTACACTGGAGGTGCGCACCCCAATCATGGCAGCGACACGCTGCTCTGGGACAGGCAGGCCGGCAAGATGATCAGCATCCGGCCGTTCTTCACCGAACTCGCCGATGGCGGTCCGGCGATGACCGCGATCCGCAATGCTGTCGTCGCCGATCTCAAGATCGAGAAGAAGAAACGCGAAAACGACAATCCGGACATGAGCCTTGTTGATGCGCTCGAACCCAGCCTGCTCAAGATCGGCGCGATTGCACTGACGCCATCGACAGCCGCCGGAAAAAGCTCGGGTCTGACTTTCCTTTATCCACCTTATGCCGTCGGCTCCTACGCGGAGGGCGACTACACGGCCTTCGTGCCATGGGAGACGCTGAAGCCCTATCTCTCCGCCGAAGGCACGGCGATCTTTGGTGGCACGCGGCCGCCTGACGCAGGTGACAAGCCGAAGTGACGAACGCAAAGCCCATCGATATCGACGCTCTCGCGCGCGACCTGCGCGCCGGATCGCGTGCTGCATTGGCGCGGGCGATCACGCTTGTCGAGAGCCGTCGTGCGGATCATCAGGCTGCTGCGCGTGAACTCGTCCAGACATTGTTGCCGCACACCGGCGAAGCATTTCGTGTCGGCATTACGGGCTCGCCCGGCGTCGGAAAATCGACCACCATCGATGTGCTCGGCATGTATCTGATCGAGCAAGGCCACAAGGTCGCCGTGCTCGCCGTCGATCCCTCTTCGGCGCGAACCGGCGGTTCGATCCTCGGCGACAAGACGCGGATGAATGATCTCTCCGCGCATCCTGATGCCTTCATTCGCCCCTCGCCCTCCTCCGGCACGCTGGGTGGCGTCGCAGCGAAGACGCGCGAGGCGATGCTGCTGTGTGAGGCGGCGGGCTTCGATGTGGTGCTGGTCGAAACGGTCGGCATCGGACAGTCGGAAACCGCGGTCTGCGACATGACCGACTTCTTTCTTGCCTTGATGCTGCCCGGAGGCGGCGACGAATTGCAGGGCATCAAGAAGGGCCTGATCGAACTCGCGGACATGATCGCCATCAACAAGGCCGATGGTGACAATCTCAAGCGCGCCAATATCACCGCCGGCGACTATCGCGGCGCGCTGCATATTCTCGCGCCGCGCTCGGAACACTGGCATCCACCGGTGGTCACCTATTCGGCGCTGGCGAAGACGGGGATCGCCGAGCTGTGGGAGAAAGTCGTCGCGCATCGCACGGCGATGAATGCCTCCGGCGATTTCGCGGGACGGCGGCGCGAGCAGCAGGTCAAATGGATGTGGACCATGCTGGAGGATCGCCTGAAGGCGCGCCTGCGCAGCGATCCCATCATTCGCGGCAAGGTCAAGCAGGCCGAGCGCGATGTCGCCGATGGCAAGATGACGCCGGCTATGGCTGCGGAGACCATCGTGGATCTGTTGAAAGATTGAAGGCACACCGATGAGCGAGGCACTGCGCATCCTCATCACCGGCTTCGGCCCCTTTCCCGGTGCGCCGGTCAATCCGACCATGCCGCTGGTCGGAAAGCTCGCGGCGCTGCGTCGTCCTGCCTTCGCCGACGTCATCCGCATCCCGCATATCTTCGACGTCACTTATGCGGCCGTCGATCGCGAACTGCCCGCGCTCATCGCGCGCCATCGGCCGGATGCATTGCTGTGCTTCGGCCTCGCGGCGCGCACGCCTTACATCCGCGTCGAAACGCGCGCACGCAACGCCGTTTCGATGCTGTGGCCCGATGCCGATGGCACGCCGGTGCGCCGTGGTTTCATCTCCCCCGGCGCCGATGCGCAGATGTTCGGATCGCACACCGCGCGGCTGCTGCAGGCCGCTCGCCTCACCGGCGCGGATGTCCGCGCCTCCCGGGATGCCGGACGCTATCTGTGCAACTACCTGTCCTGGCGCGCCATCGAGGCGACGCGCGCGGCAGGCGGCCCGCACTTCGCCTCCTTTGTCCATGTGCCGCTGACAGCCACCGACACCACCTCCCGGCGAATGGGCGTCGACGAACTCACCGATGCCGGCGAGGCGATCCTGCTGGAGACCATCCGCCTCGCCCGTAGCCGGCGCCGCACCACCGTCCGGCATCAGTCGGGAACGCCTGTTTCCTGAGCAAATAGGGCATGGATACCGCCCTCATCAGGCTCCGCGCGATGCAGCCATGCTGAAACCCGCCTTGTGCAGCGCAGCATCCACGATCAAATGGCCCCCATCTTCCAGGGAATTGTTCGTGACTGACATCAATGCCGACGCGCCGGTGACATCCTCGCCCGCGCATCTCCCCATGCGTTTTGCCGAATTCGTCGCCATGATCGCCGCGATCATGGCGCTGAATCCGCTTGCCATGGACATCATGCTGCCGGCGCTGCCGCATCTCGGCGCGGCGTTCAAGATTGCCGATGGCAATCACTTGCAGACGGTGCTGTCAGTGTTCCTGCTCGGCTTTGGCGCGGCGCAGTTCGCCATCGGCCCGTTGTCGGACCGGTTTGGTCGCCGTCCGATCCTGCTCGCGGGCATGGCCGTCTATTGCGTGGCCAGCGTGCTCGCACTGTTGGCGCCGTCCTTCGAGACTCTGCTGCTGGCCCGCCTGCTGCAAGGCATGGGCACTGCGGCGACCCGCGTCATCGCCGTCTCCATCGTGCGCGACTGTTATTCCGGTGGCCGCATGGCCGGCGTGATGTCGCTGGCCATGATGGTGTTCATCTCCGTGCCCGTAGTCGCACCGTCCTTCGGCCAGGCACTCATGCTGCTCACCGAATGGCGCGGCATTTTCGCGGTGCTGATCGTTTATGGCCTGCTCGCGCTGCTGTGGAGCGCATGGCGCCTGCCAGAGACACTGCCAGTGGCCCGACGCCGCTCGCTGGCCGTTCGCGATGTGCTGTTCGCCTATGGCCAGACCATCAGCCATCGGCTGACGCTCGGCTACGGCATTGCCGCTGGCGTTCTGCAGGGCGCGTTGTTCGCTTTCGTCTTCACGTCACAGCAGGTGTTCACCGAGATCTTCCATCTCGGCCCGTATTTCCCGCTGGCCTTTGCGTCGATTGCTTTCGGCATCGCCATTGCCGGCTTCTTCAATGCACGCGTCGTGCATCGTTTTGGCATGCGCGCGCTGTCGCATGCGGCACTTGTCGGCTTTGTCGTCGTCGGCGCTGCGATGCTGCTTGCTGCAATCGTCGGCTTCCTGCCGCTGCCGCTCTTCATCGCGTTGTCGATGCTGATGATGTTTGCCTTCGGCCTGATGTTCTCGAATTTCACGGCACTGGCGATGGAGCCGCAAGGCCATATCGCCGGCACCGCTTCCTCGCTTTACGGCACGCTGACCACGCTGCTTGGTATCGCCATCGGCGCGTTCATCGGCCAGCACTATGACGGCACGTTGTTGCCGTTCACGACCGGCCTGTTCGCCTGCACGCTCATCGCCCTGGCGGTGGTGCTGGTGGCGGAAAAAGGCCGCCTGTTCACGTCTCACAAAGTGGTGAGCTGAACGCCCGCGCGTGCTGCGACTGGCAGGCGCGCGAAACTGCAATGCCCTTTGGAATGCCTGCGGTGCGCGGTGAGAAACCCGGCGCCGCGATAAACGTTATTCAACCGCAATATTCCGGAGCGATCCGATGCCCTATGCCCTGTTCTGCGACGACGCCAAACTGAGCAAATCTTATCCGACCGAAGCCGATGTGTGGAAACTCGCGTCGGAAAGCGGCCTCGTCACCGATGTGGAAAGCGCAGGCGGCGCGCCGACGCCGCGCCGTATCCTCGACAATGATTATGAGATCCGGCCATGCCAGGCGGAAGCCGGCGAGTGCCCGGAAAAGAACGAGCGCGATGCGCAGGAGCAGAAGGATTTTCAGCTGCTGCTGAAGGGGCGCAGTGCGTGAGCGTTCGAATTCGCTCTCGCCACACCTCGTCAGTTCCTGAAGATTTCCGCGGCCCAATCGAGAAACACACGCAGCGGCGGCGAGCGCGCGCTCCTGCTTGAACGGAGGCTGCTGCACTTTCGGCGCAATTGTTCAGCCAGTATTCATTGCAAGAGCGGTGAAATACACCTCTCGGGGCGCAACAGCCGGTGCAGCAGCCATGCGGATTTTTGCTTTCGTCGCATTCACCCTTCTGGCGACGGTGTCGCTGTCCACCGCCCGCGCGGAACCGACCGAGAAACGCGTCGCGCTGGTGATCGGCAATGCCGCCTATCCCTCCGCGACGCTACCGACCACGGCGAATGATGCCGGCCTGATCGCACAGACATTGCAAGCCGCGGGCTTCGATGTCGTCGGCGCGCGCGATCTCGATCAGGACACGCTACGGCGCACGTTTCGCGACTTCCTCGACAAGGTGACCGCATCCGGCCCCGACACAGTGGCCTTCGTCTATGTAAGCGGCTACGGCGTACAGCTCGAAGGCGACAACTATATCGTCCCGATCGATGCGAAGCTCACCCGCGACACCGACGTGCCGCTCGAAGCGCTGCGGCTCTCCGACTACACGCGCCCGCTGGCAGCCATGAAGATCAAAGCCGGCATTGTCGTGATCGACGCTGCGCGCGCCAATTCCTTCGCGCAAGCCGGACAGCCGCTGGCAAACGGCCTCGCCCTGAGCGAGCCGGGGCCACATATGCTGATGGCCTTCAATGCCGCGCCGGGCACCGTGGCGCCGGCTGAACAAGGCCCTTATGGCGCCTATGCCCAAGCGCTTGCCGAAATGATCCGCACGGGTGGCCTGCCGCTCAACGATGTGTTCGAACGCACACGATTGCGCGTGAACGAGATGACCAAGGGCGGCGAAGTACCGTGGCACGCGTCGAAGATCGATGCGCCCATCGTTTTCTTCGAGCGCGCCGCCGACGCGCCAGCGCCGGTGCAGAGCGAGCAAGGCATCGCCATGCGGACGCGGCCGATCCGCGATATCGGCGCACAGGACGGTTTTGGGGCCGGGCTCGAGCGCGACACCTTGCAGGGCTATCTCGATTTCCTCGCTGCCTATCCGAATGATCCGATGG
>CALRZK010000081.1:0-8885 GCA_943372615.1 Bradyrhizobium ivorense
ATGCGCCGCCCAGGCGCCGACGGCATTGGCGGCAATCGAGAGCACCAGCGCCTGCATCACGGTGGGGGCGATGATCTGCAGGATCGGCAGCGACAGCAGGATGCCGACGAGGAGAGCGAGACCGCCATTCTTCCAGTAGTCGGGATTCACCACCGGGCCGGTCCAGGGGAATTTGGGCTCACGGTCGGCGTTCAGCATGCCCCAATACGGACCGACGCCGCCTTCGAAGAACTTCCATGGCTGATCGATGGCTTCGACGATGTTGTAGTCCATGCCGATGGACTCGGCGCGGGTGACGAAGTTGCGGATCACGACGGCCTGTTTGAATGGACCCGGTTCGGCGCGGCGCAGATTGTAGCCCTGGCTCGGCCAGCCGAATTCGGCGACCACGATGCGCTTGCCGGGGAAGGTCTCGCGCAGCAAGCCGTAGATATAGACGGCCTGATCGACGGCCTGGGTGTCCTCGAAGTTTTCCCAATAGGGCAGGATATGCGCGGCGATGAAATCGACCGAGGACGCCAGCTGCGGATTGTCGCGCCAGATGTTCCAGATTTCGCCCGTGGTCACGGGCACCGTGACCTGCCGTTTTACCTTGCGGATATATTCGACGAGATCGTCGATCTTCAGTTCGTCGCGATAGAGTGTTTCGTTGCCGACCACGACGCCGATGACGTTGGAGTTCTTCTTGGCGAGATCGACAGCTGAGACGATTTCGCGCTCGTTGCGATCCGCGTTCTTGTCGATCCAGACACCGAGCGTGACCTTGAGGCCGAACTCATTGGCGATCGCCGGCACGATTTCGACGCCGCCGGTGGACGAATAGAGGCGGATCGCCCGCGTCATGGTGGCGAGCTTCTTAAGGTCGGCGCGGACCTTGTCGACCGTCGGGATATTGTCGACGTCCGGATGCGCCGTGCCTTCGAACGGCGCGTAGGACATGCTGGGAATCATGCCCTTGAAGTCGGGCGCATCCTGCTTCTCGCGGAGAAGCGCCCACAGGCCGGCATGAACGGCAGTCACAAGGAGAATAACGGCGACGACAGCGCGCATCGCGTCCAAACCATAACGGGGCGAAGCTAAGCCGGGCTGCGGACCTGTCCCCGAGGTCCGGCCAGTGGCGACGGGCAGACGAAATCTGCCACGGAAATCAACAACTCAACTGCCGCCATGGCGTTTTAAGGGCGGCAGGTTATCGGATCGCGAAAACGCGCACTGCCATTTTCAAGGCAGTGCGCCGAATCGACAGATCTTATTTCGGCGCTTCCGCCGGCTTGGCGTCCGGCTTCGCCTCGGGCTGAGCGGGCGGCGCAGCAGGCGTTGCCGGCGGTGCAGCGGGCGTCGCGGGCTGGGTCAGCGCGGCCGGCTGCGGCGTGGCGTTCGGATTGATCCAGCAGGCATGGACGTGGCGGTTCAGGCTGTCGGCGACCTTCGGGTCGATGGCCGGGCCGAACTTCACGAGGCAGCGGAACGTCGCCTGCACATGGCCACCGGGGCAGCCGAAGCGGTCATAAAGGTCGAGGTGGCGGAAGGCGGTGTCGAGATCGTCGCGCCACATCAGCACGACGACGCGGCGGCCGAGCCAAACGCATTCCGGATTGCCCGCCGGGCCGTTGATGGCCTGAGTCGCTTCGACGAATTCGTCGGCGCGCTTCTGGCCCTCGCGGGCGACCTCGGCGGGGGTGGGGCCACTGGTCGCAGCCTTCTGCTCCTGGGCGAGAACGGTGCTGACCGGTGCGATCACAGCGCTTGCACCGAGCAGGAAAGCGATTGCTGGCGTGGCCAGACGACGCAAAACCTCAGATTGGAACCCGAACACCAGTCGACCCATAAAGTCCCCGATAAAGTTGGCAGTCAGCCCTCTGACATGGTCGCCAGATGACGTGCAAATGGGTCTCCATTGCGGCGAAGACCTCAAGTGAAATCCCATGACGGGTATTTTCAATTTTGTCCAGAACGTCCGAAGTTCGTCTCAATTCCATGGCGAGAGAGGGACGCAGTCACCCGGTCGCCAATTTCGCGCACTTGGCAGATCAGCGGCGACAAGCTAATCGACGGACGTCTTTTGGAGGACGGAACCAATTTCCTACCGCACGCCGCTGGCGCTTCTCCTAATCTCACTCGGTACGATCGCAGCGGTGTGGTGGTGGCTCGCCACGCCGATCTCCCTCGTGCGTGCCCCGATCGATCCTGCCGACAAGCTGGAATGCGTGTCCTATGCGCCGTTCCGCGGCGAGCAGACGCCGCTGAACTCGACCGCGATCATCCCGGCCGAACAGATCGCCCAGGACATGGCGCAGCTGGCCCAGATCTCGAAATGCGTGCGCACCTATTCCATCGACAATGGTCTGGATCAGGTGCCGGAGCTGGCCGGCAAGGTCGGGCTTAAGGTGCTGCAGGGCGTCTGGCTCGGTAGCAACCGCCTGAAGAATGCTGCCCAGATCGCCGGCGTGGTTGATCTGACCAAGCGTTATCCGAATGTGATCACCGGCGTGATCGTCGGCAACGAGGTCCTGTTGCGCGGCGAGATGACGGCTGCCGATTTGGTCGGCAATATCCGTTCGGTGAAGTCGCAGGTCGGCAAGCTGCCTGTCACTTACGCTGATGTCTGGGAATTCTGGCTGAAGAATCGCGAGCTCTATGACGCCGTCGATTTCGTCACCATCCACATTCTCCCGTATTGGGAGGACATTCCGATCCGCGCCAAGAACGCCGCCGCGCATGTGGATTCGATCCGCAAGCGCGTCGCTGTTGCGTTCCCGGGCAAGGAAATCCTGATTGGTGAAACCGGTTGGCCGAGCGCTGGCCGGATGCGCGATGGCGCGCTGCCGTCACGCGACAACCAGGCGCGGGTGGTGTCGGAGATCCTCGACCTCGCCAAGCGTGAAGGCTTTCGCGTCAATCTGATCGAGGCCTATGACCAGCCCTGGAAACGCGACCTCGAGGGCACCGTGGGCGGCTATTGGGGCCTCTATGACGCCGATGCACCACGCGCGCTGAAATATCCGGCCGGTGTGCCGATCAGCAATTATCCCGCCTGGAAGCTGCATATGGGCCTGGGCCTCGGCCTCAGCGTCCTGGTGTTCCTGACCGGCATGCTGACCTTGCGCCGCAAGCCGTGGACGCCGCGCTTCTCTGCCTGGCTGACGGTCGCCGTGTCCGCCACGGTTGCCGGTGCGCTGTTGGGCATAGCTGCCGACAAGGTGCTCTATGAAGGCTATGGCCTCGGCCGCTCGATCCAGTGGTGGGCGCTGTTGGCTGCCGGCGTGCTGTCGCCGCTACTCTGCGCCTATGCGACCATGTCGGGCCGCTCGCTGCCGACATTCCTCGAACTGATCGGTCCGGTTCCGTACCAGAATCGCAGTTTCACGACGGTTCTGCTTGGTCTGACCCTGATCGTGACGGCGCTCATCGCCGCCCAGACCGCACTCGGCTTCGTGTTCGATCCGCGCTACCGGGACTTCCCGTTTGCGGCCCTGACCATGGCAGTGGTGCCTTTTGCCGGCCTGATGACGGTGAACCGGCGCGCGGAAGGCACCCGGCCGATCGCCGAAGCCACCTTTGCGGGTCTGCTGGTGGCCTCGCTGGTCTATATCGGCTTCAACGAGGGGCCGGATAACTGGCAGTCGCTGTGGACCTGCGCGATCTACCTGCTGTTCGCCATCACGCTGTGGCGGGCGCGGGCCGCGCAAATCCAAGGATAAGCAGGCCGACCGCAATGCCCGACAGGGCAATGTTGTAGAGCACAATGCCCAGACCGGCGGCGATGACGGCGCCGGTGATCAGCACGATCGATGGTCGCAGCAAGTTCAACGTCGCGATCACGATGGCGGCGATGCCGAACACCGAATTCTTGAAGAGATAGGTCGCCACCAGCCGGCTCTTGCACAGCATGGTCTGCGAGCCCGCGTCGCAGGCGAGCGCCACCGTCGACATTTCGATGGCCATGTAGCGCAGATAGACGGCGTAGCCGACGGCGGCGAAACCGACGACGAGCAACCACTGGACTTCGTAAGGGCTAAGGCGGAACGGATCTTTTTTCATGGTCCTGACTATGCTGCGGTTCGGGCCGGCGGACAAGCCGGCAGGCGGTCGCGGTACTCATCTCGGCTCAGAAGTAACTTCAGAATTTCGCGCCAAGGGGCTCAGAGCGTGCGCTTTTCTACTCTCGGCTGAAGCCGAGGATCGTGGAAAGGGAGGGGCGCGGCTTCGGCGCTTCGGCCTGCGCTTCTTCGACGGGCTTGGGCGCCGGCTGTTCAGAGCGCTGCTCCGGCGGCTTCGGCGCTGGTGCAGGTTCCGGCTTGGGCGCGGCGCGGCGTTGAGGTGCCGCTCGCGGCTTGGGTGCGGCCGGCGTTGCCGCCGCTGGCTGGCGAACTGGAGCGGCGTCTTCCTTCAATGCCAGGCGCTGGCCGTCGAAGATCGACGTTTCGCAGGTCCGCTTGCCTTCCGCCAAAGTGGCGCAAATACGCGCGGCGGCGGCGGCATCCGTCAGTGGTCCGGCCACCAGGCGAAGCTGCATGCCCAGACCATTGCTGCGCTCACGGACCACGATAATCGGGCGCAGTCCGGTCAAGGCCGGTGTTTTGGACAGGCCGCGCCAGAGGGCGCGAAGGCCGTCGAGCGAATTGGCGGTGCCTATATCGACCCCGAATTCGGTGCGCGCTACCGGCGTCGCTACTTCCGTCGGTGCCGGGGCGACCGCGGCCAATTGGAGCAGCGGGACCGGTTCCGTGACCTTTGCGGCAGGCTGAGGCTCGGCCGCTGGGGCGGATGCCGGAGTGTCGTCGGATTTCGGAAGCAGCTGCTCGGTCGTGACCTTCGCTGCTGCGTCGGATGCCACACTATCGAGGGCTTTGGTCGGCGCGCTCGGCGGTTCGGCAAGCGCTGTGGCAGCCTTAGATTCTGCCACGGTCGGTGGCGCGGGTTGGGACGTCGGTGCAGCGATGAACGGCGGGGCCTCTCGTGGAGCGATCGGTGGCATGACCTGCCGCGCAAGTATCGATCCCGTCGTCGTTTCCAGGCCCTTCTCCACCGATGTAACGCGTGCGAACAGGCGGTCACGATCGCCATTCAGGGTGTCGATGGCCTGCGACAGGCGCCTGTTCTCGGCTTGTGCCTCTTTGGTCAGTCGTTGGAGCTGCTGCTCCTGGCGGCCGAGCGCATCCGCAGCCGCGAAATTGTCGCGGCGCAATTGGAGCTCGTACTGGTTGGCAAGAACAGCAAGTGAGACCGCGCCCACGGCAGCCACGCCCCAAGAGCCCAGCCGCCACATCAGGCGCCGGGTTCCCTTACTCTCTTCTGCCAGAAATCCCGTCAACCAGCCGCCTTGCGGCTCGGCCGAGAAGGAGTCCGCCCATTGGTCGCGCTTGTCAGCCATCCGACGTCTGCGTCGTCCCGTCGCCCCGAATCACGATCTGACATTATCAGGAAACCGTCGCGAACCTGACGTCATGAAGCCACGACGCGCAGGAAAGCGATTTCCGGCGGTGGCGAAAAGCCGCTATGACACCGGCGAAGCAGGAATGAGGATTTTGCAATGACCGGCAGAACCAGTCTTACGATCGTACTCGCGGCCGGCGAGGGCACGCGGATGCGATCGTCATTGCCGAAAGTGCTGCACCAGGTGGCGAACCAGTCACTGCTTGCGCATGTGCTGATGGCGGCGCCACAGGGCGCGGGGTCTGCACTTGCCGTTGTGGTCGGGCCGGACCGCGAGGACGTTGCCGCTGAGGCGACTCGTATCCGCGCCGATGCTGCCACCTTCGTCCAGCGCGAACGTCTCGGTACAGCCCATGCGGTGCTGGCGGCCAAGGAGGCCATCGCCAAAGGCGCCGATGATCTTCTCGTTGCATTCGGTGACACGCCGCTGATTTCGGCCGCAACCTTCGAGCGGCTGCGGGCACCGATCAAGGATGGTGCGGCTTTGACCGTGCTCGGCTTTCGCGCACAGGATCCGACTGGTTACGGCCGCTTGCTGGTGGATGGCGGGCAGCTTGTCGCCATCCGCGAACATGCCGATGCGACCGAAGCCGAGCGTAAGGTCGATCTGTGTAATGCCGGCGTGATGGCCTTTGCCGGCAAAACCGCGCTCGAGGTGATCGAGAAGATCGGCAACGGCAACAGCAAGGGCGAATATTATCTCACCGATGCCGTCGAGGTCGTCCGCAGCATGGGCCTCAAGGCGACCGTCATCGAAACCGATGAAGACGAGGTTCGCGGCATCAACACCAAGGCGCAGCTTGCCGAGGCTGAGGCGATCATGCAGTCGCGGCTACGCAAGGCGGCGCTGGATGCCGGCGTCACCATCGTTGCGCCGGAAACGGTGCATTTGTCCGCCGACACGACATTCGGGAAGGACGTAATGATTGAGCAATATGTGGTCATCGGACCCGGCGTCAGCATCGCTGATGATGCTGTGATCCACGCGTTTTCGCACATCGTCCAGGCCGAGATCGGCAAGAAAGTCTCGATTGGCCCCTATGCGCGGCTGCGTCCGGGCACGTCGCTGGGCGAAGGCGCGCGGATCGGCAATTTCGTGGAGACCAAAGCTGCAAAGCTGGCCGCTGGCGTGAAGGTCAATCACCTGACCTATATCGGTGACAGCGAGATCGGCGCCGGCGCCAATATCGGCGCTGGTACGATCACCTGCAATTACGATGGCTTCAACAAGGCCAAGACCATCATCGGGGCCGGCGCTTTTGTCGGTTCGAACTCGTCGCTGGTTGCGCCGGTGAAGATTGGCAGTGGTGCTTATATCGGCTCGGGTTCGGTGATCACCCGCGACGTGCCGGATGATGCACTCGCCGTCGAGCGCAACGAAGTCGCGACGAAAGAAGGCTGGGGCAAGCGCTTTCGCGACAAATATGCCGGGCTGAAAAAATCGAAGTGACGCCGACGAGGCGGAGGTGTCACTTTCCGGAGCTGGGTTTCAGGAACCAGTTGCGGCGCGGCGTCTTCACCGGCTCGTCAGGCAGCGCATTTGGCGGAGGCTCATGGGCTGGCGGCGTCACCGTGTCGCGCATCGGCGGCGGCCAATGGGCGAGGCGGCTGTTATGCATCTCGATCTGACGCAACCTGATCCCTGCGATGGATCGCGGCTCTCTCGGATTTCGCGGCTCCCACATGGTCAGTACTCCATTCCGCTGGTGAGTCTTCAGCAACTATGTTGAGGCTTTGTTAAACGCGTGGGGCAAAATCGTCGCGGACATCCGTCAACTTGTCTCAATCGGCAATAATTCTTGAGTACCAAGGCATTCGCGTTTCTCGTTAAGAGGGTTCCACCATCCGTCCTGGCTGCCTGGGACTGCTTTACGTTTTTGACTGGAGATCGATTCACGCATGTGCGGCATCGTCGGAATTCTCGGGCGTGGCCCGGTCGCTGAACAGATCGTGGATTCGCTGAAGCGGCTGGAATATCGCGGCTATGATTCAGCTGGCGTTGCGACGCTGGAAAAGGGCGACGTCACGCGACGCCGCGCGGAAGGCAAACTGAAGAATCTGGAAGCCAAGCTCGCCAGGGAGCCGCTCGCCGGCCATGTCGGTATCGGTCACACCCGTTGGGCGACGCATGGCAAGCCGACTGAAGCCAATGCGCATCCGCACGCCGCCGATGGCGTGGCCGTCGTGCACAACGGCATCATCGAGAATTTTCGCGAGCTTCGCATCGAGCTTGAGAAACAGGGCGCGGTGTTCGCCAGCGAGACCGATACGGAGGTCGTCGCGCATCTCGTCAATTCCTTCGTCAAGAAGGGCGCATCGCCGGTCGATGCAGTGAAGCAGGCGCTGCCGCGTTTGAAGGGCGCTTTCGCGCTGGCCTTTGTGTTCAAGGATCACGACGACCTCATGATCGGCGCCCGCAAGGGCTCACCGCTGGCGGTCGGTTTCGGCGATGGCGAGATGTATCTCGGTTCTGACGCCATCGCGCTGGCGCCGCTCACCGATGACGTCTGCTATCTGGAGGATGGCGACTGGGTGGTGTTGAACCACAAGGGCTGCGAGATTTTCGATGAAGGCAACAAGCCCGCGAAGCGCGAGGTGCTGAAGTCGGGCGCGTCGGCCTTCATGGTCGACAAGGCCAATTATCGCCACTTCATGGCGAAGGAAATCCACGAACAGCCGGAAGTCGTTGGCCATACGCTGGCGCGTTACGTCGATATGGCGAATGAGCGGATCGCGTTGCCGACCGAGCTGCCGTTCGACTTCAAGAACATCCAGCGCATCTCGATTGCTGCCTGCGGTACTGCGAGCCTTGCCGGCTGGGTCGCAAAATACTGGTTTGAGCGCTTTGCGCGTCTGCCGGTCGAAGTCGATGTCGCCTCGGAATTCCGTTATCGCGAGGCGCCCGTGCGCAAGGGCGATCTGGCGATCTTCATTTCCCAGTCCGGCGAAACGGCCGACACGCTGGCTGCGCTGCGCTATGCCAAAGCTGAGGGCATGCACACGCTTGCTGTCGTCAATGTCCCGACTTCAACGATTGCGCGTGAGAGCGAGACCGTATTGCCGACATTGGCTGGCCCCGAGATCGGTGTTGCCTCGACCAAGGCTTTCACATGTCAGTTGATGACGCTCGCCGCGCTCGCGGTTGCTGCCGGCAAAGCGCGTGGCGAACTCTCCGAAGCGGATGAGGCCAAGCTCGTTCACGGCCTGATCGAGATTCCGCGCTTGATGACGGAAGCATTGTCCCACGAGCATGAGATCGAGAAGCTCGCCCGCGATATCGCCAAGTCGAAGGACGTGCTCTATCTCGGCCGCGGCACCAGCTATCCGCTGGCGCTGGAAGGCGCGCTCAAGCTCAAGGAAATCTCCTACATCCACGCCGAAGGTTATGCCGCTGGCGAACTCAAGCATGGCCCCATTGCGCTGATCGACGAGAAGATGCCGGTGGTGGT
>CALRZK010000082.1:0-8823 GCA_943372615.1 Bradyrhizobium ivorense
AGACCATTGATGATCCGTATTTCGACCATTCTGGCGTCGGCCCTGCCCCTCGCCGCCCTCCCGTCTTTCGCCCATGCGCAGCAGCGCGCCGACTATCAGGCCATGGCGGCCACCCATGCCCAGGCCAATGGCGTGCCGGAAGCGCTGGTGCATCGCGTCATCATGCGCGAGAGCAAGTATAATCCGAGCCTGATCGGCCGCGGCGCCACCATCGGCCTCATGCAGATCAAGCTCGCGACCGCCCGCGGGGTCGGCTACACCGGCACCGCCGAAGGCCTGCGCGATCCCAACACCAATCTCACTTACGGCATCAAATATCTCGCCGGCGCCTATCGCGCCGCCCATGGCGACCACAACCGCGCGGTGCGTTACTATGCCGGCGGCTACTACTACGCGGCCAAGCGCATGCGTGCCGAAGTCTCCGCACCGCCGCATCAGCCGATCTTCGCCAAGGATGCGGAGCGGCTGAAGAAGCAGGAAGCGGCGCAGACCCAGCAGGCCAGCGTCGAAGCGAAATGAGAATGTGACCATCCGGTGAAGGCGCGTTGACACGCCCGGCCGGAGGTTTAAATTAGAGACGTTCCGAGGGGGGCTCCGACGAGGAGCTGAGATACCGCTAGCTTGCATGCTCAATCCAGAGCGATGCGATACCGCGGTGACCCTTTGAACCTGATCCGGGTCATGCCGGCGAAGGGACAGGGATGAATCAGACGACGCATGCAGTGCGTGGCGAATCCGCCATCGCACCTCCAGACTCTCCTATATCCATTATCGGTGCAGGGATTGCCGGCGCATGGCAGGCTTTGCTGCTCGCGAAGGCCGGCCACAGCGTCACGCTCTATGAGCGCGACAATGCCGACATGCGCGAAGGCACCACCCATTGGGGCGGCGGCATGCTGGCGCCGTGGTGCGAGGCCGAAGTCTCCGAGCCCATCATCATGCGGCTCGGCCTGCGTGCGCTCGATCTGTGGCGCAAGGAACTACCGGACACGCCATTCAATGGTTCACTGGTGATTGCGCATCCGCGCGATCGTGCCGATTTCGAACGCTTTGCCAAAATGACCGAAGGCCATACGCGCCTCGATGCTGCGGGCATCGCCGACATCGAGCCATCGCTCGAAGGCCGGTTTCGCGAAGGCCTGTTCTATCCGGCGGAAGGCCATGTCGAGCCACGCCGCGTGCTGCCTGAACTGCACAAGCGCATCATCGCGACGGGCGGTACCATCAAGTTTAATTGCGAGGCGCAGCCGGATGATCTCGACGGGCTCGTGATCGATTGCCGCGGCATCTGGGCGCGCGATGACGCCACACCGCTGCGCGGCGTCAAGGGCGAGATGATTCTCATCGAGACCGATGAAGTGCAACTCTCCCGCCCGATCCGCCTGATGCATCCGCGCTGGCCGCTTTATGTGATCCCGCGTGCGGACAACCGTTTCATGCTCGGCGCCACCTCCATCGAGAACGAGAGCGGCGGCGTCAGCGTGCGCTCCGCGCTGGAATTGCTGGGTGCTGCCTATGCCGTGCATCCCGCCTTTGCCGAAGCGCGCATTCTCGATCTCGGCTCGGGGCTTCGCCCGGCCTTTTCCGACAACCTGCCGAAGATCGCGATTGGGAAAAATACGATCGCGGTGAACGGCCTGTATCGCCACGGCTTCCTGCTGGCGCCTGCGCTGGCAGAGCTCACGCTGAACTATATCCAGCGTGGCGCGATCGATAACGAGGTGATGCAATGCAAGTGATCGTCAATGGCGAACAACGCGACATCCAAGCGTCGCATGTGGCCGCACTGCTGAGCGAACTCGATTACGAAGGCACGCACTGCGCCATCGCCATCAATTACGACGTGGTGCCGCGCAGCCAGTGGGCGGAGACGGCGCTGAAGGCGGGGGATGAGATTGAGATCATTACGCCAAGGCAGGGAGGGTGAAGATGCGAACAACCCCATACTCCCCCGTCATCCCGAGGTGCTCGCCGTCTTCGGCGAGCCTCGAAGGATACATGTTCAGCGCCTGTGGCCATCCTTCGAGGCGCGCGAAGAGCGCGCACCTCAGGATGACGGTTGAGATTTTGGGAGGCTCATTCCAATGGTGAACTTCTACGGCAAGGAATTCTCTTCCCGCCTGCTGATCGGCACGGCGCTCTATCCATCACCTAAGGCGATGCAGGATTCCATCCGCGCATCGGGCGCTGGCATCGTCACTGTGTCCGTCCGCCGCGAAACCGCGGGTGGCAAGACCGGGGATGCGTTCTGGTCGCTGATCCGCGAACTCGATGTCGCCGTGTTGCCGAACACCGCCGGCTGCCGCAGCGTGCGCGAAGCCGTGACCACCGCAAAGCTCGCGCGCGAATTGTTCGACACGCCCTGGATCAAGCTGGAAGTGATCGCCGACAACGACACGCTGCAGCCCGATGTGGTCGGCCTGGTCGAAGCCGCGAATATTCTCGTGAAAGATGGCTTCGAAGTCTTCCCCTACTGCACCGAAGACCTCGGCGTCGCCATGCGCCTGGTCGATGCCGGCTGCAAGGTCGTGATGCCATGGGCCGCCCCGATCGGCTCTGCACGCGGCATCATCAATCGCGATGCGCTGAAACTGCTGCGCGACCGCCTGCCCGATATCACGTTGGTCGTCGATGCCGGCATCGGCGCGCCCTCGCATGCAGCGGAAGCGCTGGAGCTTGGCTATGACGCCGTGCTGCTCAACACCGCTGTGGCCAAAGCTGCCGATCCCGTCGCCATGGCCAATGCATTCCGCCTCGCCGTCGAAGCCGGCCGCGCCGGCTTTGAAGCCGGGCTGATGGGCGAACGTGATTTCGCATCTCCCTCCACTCCAGTCATCGGGACACCGTTCTGGCATGCCGTATCCTGACCGTTTTTATCCCGTCGTCGACACCGTTGAATGGGTGAGGCGCCTCGCCGCACTCGGCGTCGGCACCGTGCAATTGCGCGCAAAGGATCTCGACGATGCGTCGGCGATGATCCTGTTTCGCGCAGCACTCGACGCGACCAAGGGCACAAGCACGAAGCTCGTGGTCAACGACTACTGGCGTGTCGCCATCGAGCTGAAGGCGCAGCATCTGCATCTCGGCCAGGAAGACCTCGCCGAAGCCGATGTCGCCGCCATCAAGAAAGCCGGCATTACGCTCGGCCTTTCCACGCATGATGAAGACGAACTCGAAACCGCACTGCGCGCCGGACCGGATTATGTGGCGCTCGGGCCGATCTTCTTCACCACGCTGAAATCCATGCGCTTCGAACCGCAAGGCATTCCGAAGATCACGACCTGGAAGAAGCGCGTCGGCAAACTTCCGCTGGTCGCCATCGGCGGCATCAAGTTCGAACACGCCGCGGAGATCTTTGCCGCGGGTGCGGACTCCATCGCTGTGGTCAGCGATGTCACCCAGAATTCCGATCCGGATGCCCGCGTGCGGCAATGGCTCGGCCTTTCCGAACAAGTAGCCTGATAGCAAAACCAACGGAGGATCGTCCCATGAACATCCGCTCCAATCCCGATACCACCCTGCCCGCCGTTACCACCGGCGCGCTGCCGTCCTCGCGCAAATTCTACTCCATTCCTGATAGCGCACCGGACCTGCGCGTGCCTTTGCGCGAGATCATTTTGTCCGAAGGCGCCGGTGAGCCAAACTTGCCGGTCTATGACACGTCGGGCCCGTACACCGATCCGAACGTGCTGATCGATGTGAACAACGGCCTCTCCCGAACTCGCCAGGATTGGGTGAAGGAGCGCGGCGGCGTCGAGGAATATGAAGGCCGCGACATCAAGCCGGAAGACAATGGCAATGTCGGCGCCAAACATGCCGCTGCTGCTTTCAAGGCGCATCACAAACCGCTGCGCGGTGTCGGCGATGCGCCGATCACCCAGCTCGAATTCGCCCGCGCCGGGATCATCACCAAGGAGATGATCTACGTCGCCGAGCGTGAAAATCTCGGCCGCAAGCAGCAGCTGGAGCGCGCCGAAGCCGCGCGCGCCGATGGTGAGAGCTTCGGCGCCGAAGTGCCGCTGTTCATCACGCCGGAATTCGTGTGCAGCGAGATCGCCCGCGGCCGCGCGATCATCCCCGGCAACATCAACCCCGCCGAACGCGAGCCGATGATCATCGGCCGCAACTTCCTCACCAAGATCAATGCCAATATCGGCAACTCCGCCGTGACGTCATCGGTCGAGGAAGAAGTCGACAAGATGGTGTGGGCGATCCGCTGGGGCGCCGATACCGTGATGGATCTCTCCACCGGCCGCAACATCCACACCACGCGTGAATGGATCATGCGCAATGCGCCGATTCCGATCGGCACCGTGCCGATCTATCAGGCGCTGGAAAAGTGCGATGGCGATCCGGTCAAGCTGACCTGGGAGCTCTACAAGGACACGCTGATCGAGCAATGCGAACAGGGCGTGGACTATTTTACGATCCATGCCGGCGTGCGCCTGCAATATATCCACCTCACCGCCAACCGCGTCACCGGCATCGTCTCGCGCGGCGGCTCGATCATGGCCAAGTGGTGCCTCGCGCATCATCAGGAGAGCTTCCTCTACACCCATTTCGAGGAAATCTGCGACATCATGCGCAAGTATGACGTCTCGTTCTCGCTGGGCGACGGCCTGCGGCCGGGCTCGATCGCCGACGCCAATGACCGCGCGCAATTCGCCGAACTGGAGACGCTCGGCGAACTGACGCAGATCGCCTGGAAGAAGGGTTGCCAGGTGATGATCGAGGGCCCCGGCCATGTGCCGCTGCACAAGATCAAGATCAACATGGACAAGCAGCTCAAGGAATGCGGCGAAGCCCCGTTCTATACGCTCGGGCCACTGACCACCGACATCGCGCCGGGCTATGATCACATCACCTCGGGCATCGGCGCCGCCATGATCGGCTGGTTCGGCTGCTCCATGCTCTGCTACGTCACGCCGAAGGAGCATCTCGGCCTGCCCAACCGCGACGACGTGAAGGTCGGCGTGATCACCTACAAGATCTCGGCGCATGCCTCGGATCTCGCCAAGGGTCACCCCGCCGCCCAGCTGCGCGACGACGCGCTCTCCCGCGCGCGTTTCGATTTCCGCTGGCAGGATCAGTTCAATCTCGGCCTCGATCCGGAAACCGCCGTCGCCTATCACGACGAAACGCTGCCCAAGGAAGCCCACAAGGTCGCGCATTTCTGCTCGATGTGCGGACCAAAATTCTGCTCGATGAAGATCACGCAGGACGTGCGCGACTATGCGGCAACGCTCGGCGACAATGAAAAGGCTGCGCTGAGTCTTGGCGGCAAATCGAGCATGGGCATGAGCATGTCCGGCGTGATCGAGGACGGCATGGCCAGCATGAGCCAGAAGTTCAAGGACATGGGTGAACAGGTCTATGTCCAGGCGCAGGCGGTGAAGGATAGTAATAAGGCGCTATGAGATCCAACTGATCGACAGTCAAAGGAAGGTGACCGATGCCTCGCAATACTCTCGAATTCCGAGTTGTCATCGCGTCACCTTCTGACGTCTTTGAAGCGCGAAAATCGGCCTTTGAAGGCATACACGAGCTAAATAGAATTTTTGAAGCTCAGAGCATTTCCATCCGAGCTCTTGGCTGGGAGGAATACGCTAGTCCAGGGATAGGCCCAAGTGCACAAGAGGTTATCTCTGAACAAATACTTCGCGAGTACGATATCCTCATTGCAATTCTCGGCACCAAACTTGGAACACCGACTCCGAACGCACGATCTGGAACGGTGGAGGAGATCGAAAACGCAATAGCCAGAGAGTCACCGCTGGGAAAATTCCGCGTCCAAGTTTATTTCTTGGACAAGATAGAGAGCGCGTCTGCAATCTCGCTAGATGACCTAAAGAGTGTCGCGGACTTTCGAAATCAGCTAGCAGATCGAGGCATTCTATATAAACTCTACAAAGATCAGAACGAACTTCAAAAAGAAGTTCGCATCAACGTTCAACGCTCGATCATTGAGTATCTCAACGCTGCAGTCGATCAAAAGGTAACAGAACCACCGTCGATCAATTCGCAAAACAACGTCAAAGGAACAGACGAAACCTCTTTAACTACTCAGCCAGCTGAAAATGACTTCGGATTGCTGGACTTGCAAGAACGCGGCGAAGAGGCCATGGAGTCCGCTGCCGCAGCTATAAACAGAATGAACGCACTAATACTGGAAATCAACGCAGCTACAGAGGTGCAAACATCGGAAATGGAGCGATTAAATCTCTCCGGTCCAACGGTAAAGGGCATGAAAAAATCCGTTGACGAGTTTGCATCATTTTTAGACTCGAAGGCGGCCAACCTAAAGCAAGAGGCTTACAACGCGCGGGAGAACTTTAGCGTTTACGCTCAGACAGTCGTTGCGATTGCGGCCCTCCAACGTCAGACGCTAGATGAGGACCAATATCAGAAAGACGTGACGTCGCTACTGGCTAACGTCGAACCCATCTTGGAGTCGCTCCCGACAAATCGACAAGCCCTCATGAATTTTAGATCCACTATCCAAAATGTTCCAAGGATTACTGCACACTTCAATCGCGCGAAAAGAAACCTCATAGATGCACTTGATGAGTGCATTTTGCTGCACGACCAGACAGAGCAGAGCATCTACGAAATCGCCCAGAAAGTTTAGCCGGGCAATTCGCTTGCGCAAACCAATGCACGCTGCCCCACATCTAACGCTGTAACAGCGGCATACCGCCATGCACGCCCCTCACTGGCTAAGCATTACTCCCTCGCCTATCTTCGCCGCATTACGAAGCATGCCTCGGCGTTGGAGACCTGATCGATGATTTCTTTTCGCGCATTCGCTGTTGCTGTCGGTGCGACATTCGCACTCACCTCGACACACCCCACGCCCGCCGCTGCGCAAAAATCCACCGAGGTCGAAAAGCTCAACGCCTATGTCGGCTGCATCAACCGGCTGTCGTCGCGCAGCCGTGAATCGGAATCGCGCTATTTCAGCTGGGCGCCGAAATCCGGGCCGACGGGCAAAGAGCGGATCATCTACGGCACCTACACGATCTATGACACCGACGACTGCAAGAAGAGCGTCGAAGCTGCCAATCAGCTGGAACCGCGCGATGCGGCGCTGGAGGCGGCGGCCACGGCCTATGTCAATGCCGTGACGACGCTCGGGCCGCTGCTGAAGGAAGCGGACGATTACTACACGCAGGAGAACTACAAGGACGACAAGATGGCCAAGGGCAAGGCCATGCATCCGAAGCTTGTTGCCGCCTGGGGTGCGTTTTCCGTGGCCGACAAGATGCTGCGCGCCAATGTCGATGTCATCAATGACAAGCGCAAGCTCGAGCAGCTCAAGGAGATCGAGGCCGAGGAAGGCAAGAAGACGCGCTATTATGTCGAACTGATCATGATCGATGCCAAGCGCGTGCTGCGGGTGCAGGACACCGACAAGCCGGAGATCGATGATATCACCAAGGCCGTGAACGATCTGGAAGCCAGCGTGAAGGGTTTTGAGGAGGCCAATGCCGCCGATGGCGGCAAGGTCAATTCCATGTTCACCGGCAATGCGAAATCGGTGCTGGTGACGGCGAAGCAACTGATGCGCCGCATCCGCGACAAGGTGCCCTATACATCCGGCCAGAAGATGATGATGCAGCCGGGCAGCGAATGGATGGTGGAAGGCTCGCCGGGCCGGCTGCTGCGCGACTACAACCAGCTGGTGAGCGCCTATAACAGCCTCGGCCGGTTCGGGATGCGCTAGGCCACGCCCCCATTAACCTTCCGTTAACCAAACGCGCCCACCCTGCCGGGACGGCTGGGGGGCTGTTTGTCTCGAATGTGTGTTCTGCGCCAGCAGGGCCTGCGTCAATCGGGAGGGTGCCGATGCCCCAGAGCTTCACCGACGATTTTTGCGCACGCGATTACGGCGGCGACTATTCCGACGATCACAACGATGGCGGATTCGATGCCGAAGCGCTGGTGCCGGCGTCCGAACCGAGCGAAGTCGTGCCGATGCTGGTCGGCGCCACCGTGCAAGAAGTCGAACGTGAATTGATGCTGCAGACACTGGCGCGCTGCGATGGCAATCGCACCCATGCAGCGCGTGTGCTCGGCGTTTCCGTCCGCACCATGCGCAACAAGATCAAGCAATATTCGGCCGATGGCATCGAGGTGCCGGCGAGCGGTTAGTGCTCCGGGATGCGGCCGCGCGCGATGCATCCGCGCATCAGCCAGTACCATCCACAGCCCGCGCAAGCGCCGCAAACGGCAAGCAACAGCGCGTTGGAAAGCGTGTAGGCGCCGCTCCACCAGAACATGCCGAGCGCCCACAAGACGCCGAACATCAGTGATGCGAGTTTCAACCGCGTGGACGGCAGCATGGCTTGTCTCCCTGTGAGCCGCCCCTTTGACGCAGGCAGGGAGAAATGGGTTCGCATCAAAACCGTCATGCGTTTCTCGACAACTTTTCGGTTTCTGATATCCTCTGGCCATGAATTCCAAGGTCCATATCGAGGTCGATGCCGAAACGGCGGAGCTGCTGAATGCGCAGGCCGAAGCGCGCGGCATCAGCGTATCCGACCTTGTCGCCGAGCTGGTCGGCGACGACCTGCTGCTGGCGCCTGATCTGGATGCCATGCGCGAGGCCGGCGAAGGGGCATGGTCAGCGGAAGCGCTGGCGGAAGATGGCCGCATCATTGCCGAGGTGGAGCAGACAGGCGAAGCCGTGCCTTGGGACGAGGCCAGAGCCTGGATGCAAAGCTGGGGCACCGCGAACGAGTTGCCGCCGCCGAAATTGCGCAAAGTCTAGATCGTGACGATCCGTCTTTCGCGCGCTGCCCGGGCAGATCTCGAAAGATTGCA
>CALRZK010000083.1:0-8821 GCA_943372615.1 Bradyrhizobium ivorense
ATGACTGCCTGTTCCGCACCTCGACGGGCGAGGAGCGCACCGGTCGCGATCTGCTGTCGCTGGTGGAAGACGCCCGCGTCATCCGCTCGACGCTGAACAATCTGCATTCGCGCTATAACCGCGACGTGGTCGAGCAAGCGGCGATTGCCGGCGTGCTCAATGTCGAGGTCACCCGCGATCTCACAGCCGCCAACGAGGCTGCAGCCTATATCGCACGCCGCATGGACTCGCTGGCTGACGAGGTCGAGCGCGGCTGGGTCGGCACTTTTCGCGAAGGCGAGGGCTTCTTCTTCGAGCGCACCATTCGCGGCGTGAAGGATGTCGCCTCCATCGATGACGCGCTGCTTGGCTCGGCAGATGCCCGCAAGCTCGACGAATATGCGCAACGCCTGCAGGAGGCCTATCCGAAATCCGGCACCCTGCGCCGCAAGGACATGGAATTCGCCATCCACGGCCCGGTCTCGCTGTTCGAATCCGTTACCGATGCCGGCCGCAAGGGTCTCGCCCTTCAACGCTACAAAGGCCTCGGCGAGATGAATCCCGGCCAGTTGTGGGAAACCACGCTGGATACCAACGTCCGTTCGCTGCTGCAGGTGAAGGTCAAGGAGGTCGACGAGGCCGACGACATTTTCACCAAGCTGATGGGCGACGTGGTGGAGCCGCGCCGCGAATTCATCCAGGACAACTCACTCAGCGCAAACGTGGACGTGTAAGCAGACGACAGCGAACTCATCATGCAAAACGCCCGCTTCGATGAAGCGGGCGCTTTCTTTTTCAGAATTGCAATCAGTTCGCGATCTTCGCCTTGGCCTTGGTCACGATGGTCTCCATCCGCTCCGATTCCTTTCTGATGAACGCGCCGAACTCTTCCGGCTTGTCCGCAATGACAGTCAGGCCGAGGCCCTCCAAACGCGACTTGACGGTGGGATCGTGCAACGCGTCCACGATGGCCTTGTTGAGTTTCTCGACGATATCCTTCGGGGTCGCCGCGGGAGCGACAAAGCCATACCAGATACCGGCAAGGAGCTCAGGCGCACCAGCTTCCGGCGCCGACGGCACATTCGGCAGTTCCTTCCTGCGCTCGGGCGCGGTGACCACGATCGGCTTCAGCGCGCCGCTCTGCGCCTGCTGGACGACATTCGAGAAATTGTCGCAGATCATGTTGACGCGGCTGCCAAGAACATCCTGAAGCGCCGGCGCTGGTCCCTGATACGGGATATGCGTGATGTCGATGCCTTCCAGCACCTTCAGCGTTTCGCCACACAGATGGCTGGTGCTGCCATTGCCAGCCGACGCAAAAGTCAGCTTGCCGGGTTCGGCTTTCGCGAGCGCCACGAGCTCTTTCAGATTGCTCGCCTTCACCGAGGGATCGACAACGATCATGTTCGGCGTCGAGGCGGCGTTGGCGATCGGCGTGAAATCCTTGGCTGGATTATAGACGGGCTTTTCATAGATCCACTGATTGATCGCCAGCACGCCCGTGGTACCGAGCAGGATCGTGTAACCATCCGGTGGTGCGGAAGCGACACGGACCGCGCCGATGGTGCCGTTGGCGCCGCCGCGATTCTCGATGACCACCGTCACGCCACCGAGCGACTTCGAGATCAGCGGCGCCAGCAAGCGCGGGATCGAATCGCTGGTGCTACCGGCGGGGAACGGCACCACGATGGTGATGGGTTTCTCGGGATAGCCAGCGGCCAGGGCCGCCGGGGCTACGAGCGTGAGCGGCGACAACAGCGCCGCTACAACCAGTGTCGTCAATTTCATCGATCAATCCTTGCTTCGTATTCTGAACATTCTGCATGACATCTTGAGACCACGACCTCGGCGCCTCCCCTCACGCAATTCTTGTCCAGTCGCCGGTCGTATGCCGCCGATCATCGTCTGAGACAGCTAGCGATTACTCGGCAGCGCCAACATGAAGCGCCGCGGCGCGATCGAGCGAGTCGAGCATTGCAATTCGGCGCAGCAACGCGCGCCCCTTCTCGGGATCAGCGGCCGCAGCGCGAATATCGTCGCGGAAACGGGCGCGATCGGCCTCGTCCCTCGCTTCAAGATTCTTCTTGTTGCGGATGGTGTCGCCCTGGATCGCCTGCATGGTGACCGCGCGGCGCTGCAGGTCATAATCAGCGAGGATGGCCTCGCTATCCTTGCCATTGATGACGGCACCGAGTTTCGACGTCAGATTCAGTGCATCGTGAATACCGCCATTCATGCCCATCCCGCCGAGCGGATTGTTGATATGGGCGGCATCGCCGGCAAGGAAGGAACGGCCCTTCTGGAAATTGGCGGCAACGCGCTGATGCACGCGATAGAGCGTCGTATGGGTGATCGGCGCATCCACGCCGACCGGGACGACACGGCGGATCGACGATGTGACGTAGCCTTCGGACAACGCCTCTTCGTCAGACATCTCTGCCGGCACGGGCATCATCACCCGCCATGCACCGATGATGCGCAGCAGGAAGTGCCAGCGCTCGGGATCCGCGACATAGCTGACCGACGACACGCCGGGACGCAGCGCCGTGAAATCCACCGGCGTCGTCATCACCAGGAAACGCTCCGGCCAGGTGAAACCCTTGAATTCCATATCCTGACTGCGGCGGACGATGCTGTTGGCGCCATCGGCGCCGATCAACCAGTCGCATTCATAGGTCTTGTCTTCGCCGCCGACCGTTGCCGTGAGCGTGACCGTGTCGCTCGTCTGTGTCACTGACTTCGCTTCGCAGCTGAACACAATGGTGAACAGCGGATGATCTTTCAGCTCGTCGAGAATGATACGCGTCAGCTTGAACTGCTCGGCCTGCAGGCGAAACGGATGCCGGACCAGATCGGAGATCGCGCTGAAATCGAAGGTACCGAGGACGCCGTCGGCAGAGGAGGAATACTGGACGGTCGGCGCCTTCAGCCCCTGCGCGATCAGTTCCTTGGCAAAACCGAGATCGTCGAGCATATCGAGGGTCGGGGGATGAAAGGTCGATGCGCGCGACTCGCCGCTGAGCTGGGCGTTCTTTTCGAGCACCAGAACTGGAATGCCCTGCCGCACGAGATCCGCAGCAGCGACCATGCCGACGGGGCCAGCGCCCGCAATGATGACAGGATGTTTTTTCGCGTTCATTCGTCCACAACCTCAATTGGCAATCGGATCGCAGCCATCGCAGCGCGACCAGATCGGTCAGTCCAGAAGCGGAGAAAGGTCCGCCTCACTGCTGACTTTCATCATGGCGGCAAAGGTATTTGCCTTGCACTTAGGCATGCAAACAATTTAATCTGCGGATATCTTGCGTTTTTGGAATGAACTATGCGTCGCAGAATTCCGAGCTTGGGCGCGCTGATGGCGTTCAGTGCGGCCGCAAAACACCTCAGCGTCACCCGCGCCGCCAGCGAATTGGCGCTGACTGAAAGTGCCGTATCGCGCCAGATCGCACAGCTGGAGACCCAGCTCGGCGTCAAGCTGTTCCATCGCATCAAGAAGCGCATCACACTGACGCGCGCCGGCGAGGCCTACAGCACCCGCGTCGCACAGACGATCGAGCACATCGAGCGCGATGCGCTCGAAATCATGGGCTATGAGGCCGATGGCACCGTGCTTGACGTGGCAGCGCTCCCAACCGTCGGCACCCAATGGCTCATTCCACGCTTGCCGGATTTCTACGCCCGCCATCCGGGCGTGGCTGTGAATGTCAGCGCGCGCAACACACGCTTCTTCTTCAGCGAAACGGCGCTCGATGGCGCACTCTATTTCGGCCAACCCGATTGGCCCGGCACGCAGGCCGACTACCTGTTTGATGAAGTCTTGCTGCCGGTCGGCTCGCCCGCGCTGATCGGCAAGCGCGGCGAATTGCCTCCACGAGAAGTCGCCGAATTGCGACTGCTTCATCTTGTGACGCGGCCGGACGCTTGGCGACGCTGGTTCGACGCCGCCGACCTGGAGGGCACCAATGTCATCCGCGGACCGCGCTTCGATATTCAATCGACGCTGATCAGCGCAGCAAGCTCCGGGCTTGGCGTCGCTTTGCTGCCGGAGTTTCTGATCTCCGATCAATTGAGGTCTGGCAAACTGCGCGTGCTGTCAAGCCTGACGCTGAAAAGCGGCGGCTCGTATTATTTCGCTTCTCCAGAGGAGAAGGCGGGAAACCCATTGCTGCAGGCATTTCGCGCGTGGTTGCTAACGCAGGCGCAAGCGTCCAGTTAACGCGTCTCGTCCGCATAGGGCGCGAGCACATCAACGAGATCGCGGCCGCGCGCCGGGCTGGGCTCAACCAACGCACGATTGGCGACTTCGCCAAGATGCGAATGCATCAGCGCCATTGCCTTGTCGACATCACCGCTCTGCAACGTATCGATGATGGCAATGTGCTCGTTGATGCCGCATTCCGATGAATGCGGGCGGCTGAACAATGACAGCGTCAGACAGCAACGATAGGCGATCTCGCTGACATAGCGGACCAGCACCGGGCTGTTGGTCATTGACGCCAGCAGAATATGAAACTCGGTGGCAAGGCGGATCGAGACGGCGCTCGGCCCGTCATGCGCCTCCTGCTCGGCAGCCACATGCGCCTTCAGACGCGCGATCTGCGCCGGTTTCAGTTTGCCGGCGAGCTTGCGCACGATCAGGCGTTCGAGCTCCATGCGGATATCGAAGATATCACGTGCGTCCTGCCAGCTTGGCGTGACGACCACGGCAATGCGGTTGCGGCGGAGCTCGACCAGGCCCTCAGAGGCGAGCTGCCCGAGCGCATGGCGTGCGATGGTGCGGCTGACGCCAAAGCGCTCACCAAGAGAGTCCTCGGGCAGCTTCGTGCCCGGCTCCAGAGCCTGCTCAATGATCGCGCGCCGAAGGGCGCGGCAGATCATCCCGACTTTGTCTTTTGGATTCGGCGATTCTGGCATTTGTCGAACCTGTACCACTCCCCGCATACAAGCGCCTGCGTGAAGTGCATGCACTTTAGCGGCATGTCTGCCCAATAAATTCGCAACGGATGACAGACAGAGGCAATTTGAGGAGGATTCGCCAAAGACTCAAGCCGGCCTCAAGTGGCACCCCAATTGCATACACTTATCGTCATGATCAGTATGCAAGAGAGCGGGCCCCCGGCCCAGAGCACGCCCCGCGCCTCGACGGCCGTAGAGCTGTCGCGGACTTCGGTGACCTTCGGCCGCGGCGCCAGCGCGACACCGGCGCTGTCCGAGACCAACCTTATCATCCCCGACGGCGAATTCCTTGCCCTTGTGGGCCCGTCCGGCTGCGGCAAGTCGACGATCCTCAAACTTGTCAGCAATCTCATCCGCCCGACCACCGGCGTGGTTATTGTCGGCGGGCGCGAGGTCGCGGCCAAGGCGCTGCGGATCGGCATGGCGTTCCAGAACCCGACCATGCTGCCCTGGCTGACCATCGAGCAGAACATCATGCTGCCGCTGAAGATCGTGCAGCCGTTCCGCGCCGAATATCGGCAGAAGCGGAAGACCGATTTTCGTGAAAAGGCGCATGCGCTGCTGGCGCAGGTGGGCCTCAAGGATTTTGCCAAGAAGTATCCGTGGCAACTCTCCGGCGGCATGCTGCAGCGAGCCAATCTGTGCCGCGCACTGATCCACGAACCGCGCATGCTGCTGCTTGACGAACCTTTTGGTGCGCTCGATCAGTTCACCAAGGAAGAACTATGGTCGATCCTGCAGGGCCTGTGGCTGCAGCATAAGCCGACCGTGCTGCTGGTCACGCATGATTTGCGCGAAGCCGGCTTCCTCGCCAGCCGTATCTGCGTGATGAGCGCAAGGCCTGGCCGCATCCTCGACGACAGCCCGGTGGATTTTCCGCGGCCCCGCACCATCCCAATGACATTCGAGCCAGATTTCGTCGCGCTGAATCAGCGTTTGCGCGAACTAATCGTCAATGCGCGCAGCGGCGCGCCAGCTCCACAGGAGGCATAAATGAATCTCGGCCTCCGTCAAAAGCTCTGGTCATTCGGCCTGATCGTCGCCTTCTTCGCGGGATGGCAGCTGTTCTGCATCGTCTCAGGCATGTCCGACCTGATCCTGCCGCGCCCGACCGACGTCCTCGCGACTTTGATCGCGAAATTCCCGATCCTATGGCCGCATATCGTGCAGACACTGGTCACCACCATGACCGGCTTCGCGCTCGGCGTCGGTCTCGGCGTCATTCTCGGCGCGATCATCGGCGTGTCGAAAGTCGCCTATGACACCGCCTATCCGCTGCTGGTCGGCTTCTCCTCGATTCCGAAAGTCGCGGTCGTGCCGATCTTCGTGCTGTGGTTCGGCTCCGGCTCGGTGCCTGCCATTCTCACCGCACTATCGATCTGCTTCTTCCCCATCGTCGTGAATATCGCAACCGGTCTCGCCACCACCGAGCCGGAAATGGAAGACGTGCTGAAAGCGCTTGGCGCCAGCAAGATGGACATTCTCTGGAATGTCGGCTTGCCGCGCACCATGCCGTTTTTCTTTGCCTCGCTGAAGGTGGCCGTGAGCTACGCCTTTGTCGGCGCCGTGCTGGCCGAAACCGTCGCGTCCAACCGCGGCATCGGCAATGTGATGATGAGCGCATCATCGAACTTCAACGTGCCGCTCGTTTTCGCCTGCCTGTTCATCCTCGCGGCCCTCGGCGTCGCCCTCTACGTCATTTTCTCCCTGATCGAAGCACGTGTGACCGGTTGGGCCACGCGCAAGAACGACGCCATCGCCACCTAATCACCACTGAACCAGGAGACCGTCATGTTGAAGAAATTGACTGCCCTCGCCTTTTCGAGCGCGCTGCTCGTAAGCGCTGCATCCGCGCAGGAAACGACCATCAAGTTCACGCTCGGCTGGAAGACCCAGGGCAGCGACGCCGCCTTCTTCTATGCGAAGGACAAGGGCTACTTCAAAGAAGAAGGCCTCAACGTGATCATCGATCAGGGCGAAGGCTCCGGCGCGACCGTGACCCGCATCATGTCCGGCGCCTGGGATGCCGGCTTCGGCGACGTCAATGCCATCATCCAGAACTCGGCCACCCGTCCCGCCGACGCGCCGGTCATGGTCTATATGATGTGGAACCAGCCCCCCTTCTCGATCGTCACCAAGAACTCCAGCGGTATCAAGACCATCAAGGATTTCGAAGGCCGCACCCTGGGCGGCGCTCAGGGCACGCCAACCACGCGCCTGCTGCCGGTGTTCATCCAGAAGAACGGCCTCGCCGCCGACAAGATCAAAGTGTCGAACATGGCGCCTAACCTGCAGGAGCCGATGCTGATCAAGGGTGACATCGATGCCGCCCTCGTCTTCAACATCACCAGCTACTTCAATCTGGTGCTGAATCGTCAGGACCCCGACAAGGACTTCAAGTGGTTCTCGTTCGGTGAATTCGGCCTCGATCTCTATTCCAACGGAGTGATGGTTTCGCAGAAGCTGCTGAAGGAGAATCCGAAGGCCGTGGCCGGTCTCGTTCGCGCGATCAACAAGGCAAACATCGCAACCGCGAAAGACCAGAACGAAGCCATGAAATCCGTGGTCGCTTTCGACAATCTGGTCGATGTGCCCGTTGAAAAGCGTCGCATGCAATTCGCCTTCGACAAGCTGATGGTCTCGCCGGAGATGAAGGAAATCGGCGTCGGCGACATCAAGGATGACCGTATGGCCCGCGCCATCGGCATGGTGGTGGAAGGCTATGAGTTGAAGCGCACCCCGACGCCGAAGGAGATTTTCTCGCGCGACTTCCTGCCGCCGCGCAACGAGCGCGATCTCGTCTATACCGCGAACTGATCGCGCCGATGACGAAGGTTCTGTCTGCGGCGCATATTTTCGATGGCACCGACCTCCTGCCTCAGGCCAGCATCGCTTACGCGGATGGCCTGATCACGGAGGTATCGGCAGGCCTCGCGACCACGCCGCAAACAAACCACCTCGCGATCCCCGCGCTGGTCAATGCTCATGACCACGCGCGGCCCTCCATGACTTCGTTCGGCGCGTCGGGTATGCCGCTGGAGTCATGGATCCTGCGATCGGCATTCGGCACACCGCCGGATGCCTATCTCGCTGCCGCCGTATCCCTCGCCCGCTCGGCCCGCACCGGCTGCGGTGGCGCGATGATCCATTACACACGTCCCAGCGGCAAACTTCCGATCGTCGATGAGGCCATCGCGATCGGAAAGGCGGCAAGCGATGTCGGCATCCGGCTCGCTTTCGCTTTGGCAGTGCGCGACCAGAATCCACTGGTCTATGGCGACAGTGCGGATGTGCTTTCAACGCTGTCCGATGAGGATCGCAGCACGATCCAGGATTTGTTCATTCGCCCAACTCCCTCGGCAACCGAATATCTCGAACGCGTCGATGCGATCCACACGGCCATCGCGGGACCAATGATCGACGTGCAATACGGCCCGGCCGGCGTGCAGTGGTGCTCGCCTGCGCTGCTCGAAGCCATTGCCGAGCGCTCCTCAGCCACGGGCCGGCGCGTGCACATGCATCTGCTCGAGACCATCTATCAGCGCCAATGGGCCGACCGCGCCTTTCCGGGCGGCGTGGTGCGTTTTCTGAAGGATATCGGCCTGCTGTCGGAGCGCCTGACAGTCGCCCATTGCATTCACGCACGGCCGGACGAACTCGACATGATCGCCCAATCCGGCGCAACCGTTGTGACGAATTTCAGCTCCAATCTGCATCTGCATTCCGGTTTCCCTCCTATCGCGGATGCACATCGCCGCGGCTGTAAGGTTGCGGTCGGTATCGACGGCGTCGCCCTCGACGAGGATGACGATGCGATCCGCGAGATGCGACTCGTGCAGATGGCCCATGGCGGCCTCGGCTTCGAGCGGACATGGAGCCGCGGAGA
>CALRZK010000084.1:0-8670 GCA_943372615.1 Bradyrhizobium ivorense
AGCCTCCAGCAGGCCGGCATGCAATTCGCCGCCGCGCGGGCCGAGTTCGAGCATATCGCCGAGCACGGCAATCCGCCGCCCCTGCCCGCCAATGGCGGCGGCGCCGAGCACATTGAGCGCCGCCGAGGTCGAGGCGGGATTGGCGTTAAAGGTCTCATCGATGACGAGTGCTTCACCGCCGGCGATTTCAAGCGTGTGACGGACGCCGCGGCCTTCGGCGGGCACGACCTGCGACAGCGTCAGCGCGGCATGGGCGAGATCAGCGCCCATCAGGGACGCAGCCGCCAGTACGGCCAGCGAGTTCATGGCCATGTGGCGGCCCGGCATGCCGAATTTGTAAGTGATGTCCTGACCGAGCACATCGGCATGCACGGCAGAACATGTCGGATGCAGCGCGATATCGATGAGGCGCGCATCGGCCTTGGCATCGGATCCGAAGGACACGATGCGCGAGACGCCGGCCTTCTTCGCGCTCTTTTCGAGGCGCGCGAATTGATTATTGTCACGATTGAGAATGGCGACACCGTCGGGCTCGACGCCGAGGAAGATCTCCGCCTTGGCATCTGCGATGGCTTCGACACCGGAAAAGAATTCGAGATGCACCGGCTCGACCGTGGTGATCACGGCGTAGTGCGGACGCACCATCTTCACCAGCGGCTCGATCTCGCCGGCATGGTTCATGCCGATCTCGAAGATCGCGAAGCGAACATCCGCCGGGCAGCGCGCCAGCGTCAGCGGCACACCCCAGTGATTATTGAAGGAGGCGACCGACGCATGGGTCGGTCCCTGCACTTCGAGTACGCGCAACAGCGCTTCCTTGGTCGAGGTCTTGCCGACCGAACCGGTGACGGCGACGACACGCGCGCCCAGCCGCGCGCGGGCTGCGATACCGAGCGCGACAAGTCCGTCGAGCACATCCTCGACCACGAGCAGACGCGCATCGGCACCAAAGTCTTCGCATTGCGCTGCTTCCACCACCGCCAGCGCGGCGCCGTTCTTCAGCGCTGCATCGACAAAGCGGTGGCCGTCATGCACATCGCCCGTGATTGCAAAATAGGCTTCGCCGGGCTTGATGGTGCGGCTATCGATGGAGATGCCGGTGATGCCGGCGGGGAGATCGCCATACATCTCGGCGCCCATCGCCTCCGCCATCGCAGCCGGTGTCCAAAGAAAATCGCTCATCATGTCCTCTTGCCGAGCGCCGCCGCTGTGGCCTCGTGATCGCTGAACGGAAGCGTCTCATTGCCGACGATCTGTCCAGTCTCGTGCCCCTTGCCAGCGATCAGCAACGCATCGCCGGGCTGAAGCCCCTGCACCGCCACGCGAATGGCTTCCGCGCGATCGCCGATTTCAGTGGCACCTTTGGCAGCAGCGAGAATGGCCGCACGGATCGTGGCAGCATCTTCGCTACGCGGATTATCGTCGGTGACGATGACCGTATCGGCATTCTCCGCAGCGATTTCGCCCATCAGTGGACGCTTGCCAGCATCGCGGTCACCGCCTGCACCGAACACGACGACAAGCTTGCGCTTTGCATAAGGTCGCAGGGCTTGCAGCGCCTTGGCGAGCGCATCAGGCTTATGTGCGTAATCGACAAAAACCGGTGCGCCATTGCGATCACCCACGCGCTCGAGACGGCCCTTCGCGCCTTCGAGGTGTTCAAGCGCAGCGAATGTCGCATCGACATCACCGCCGGTGCCAATAACGAGACCGGCTGCGACCAATGCATTCTCGATCTGGAACTCGCCGACCAGCGGGAGGCGGACGGCATAAGCCTTGCCACGATGTTCGAGCGTGAGCTGCTGCTCGAAGCCTTCCACCGTAGCATCGACGAGACGAATGCCCTCGCCTGCACCATCGCCGTGAAGTCCCACCGCCATCACGCGCAAGTTTCGCGCACGCGCAGCTTCAATCACGTCTGCCGAACAGTCATGATCCGCCGAAATCACGGCCGGACCGCCTTCGGCGACCAGATCGCGAAACAGCCTGAGCTTGGCATTGAGATAGTGCGCGACGTCCGGATGATAATCCATGTGGTCGCGCGAGAGATTGGTGAACCCCGCCGCAGAAACGCGCACGCCATCGAGCCTGAATTGATCGAGCCCGTGCGACGACGCTTCGAGCGCGAGATGGGTCACGCCTTCATTCGTGATCTCGTCGATCTGCCTGTGCAGCGAGATCGGATCAGGCGTGGTCAGTGAGCCATAAATGGTCTGCTTCGGCGAAACGAGACCGATCGTGCCGATACTGGCAGAGGCTTGGCCAAGCCGCCCCCAAATCTCGCGCGTGAAGGATGCCACCGAGGTCTTGCCCGAGGTCCCCGTCACCGCGGCAATCACCTGCGGCTGGCGCGGATAGAAGCGGGCCGCAGCCAGCGCCAAAGCGCGGCGCGGATTGTCGAGTTTGACGAAAGGTACCGCGATATCCGCGGGTTCATGGTCGCCGGCCACGGCGACAGCGCCTGACGCAATTGCCTGAGCGACGAAGCGCGCGCCATCGGTCTTGGCGCCGGCCAGCGCGAAAAACACGTCGCCCGGCTTCACCGCGCGGCTGTCCACGGCCAGGCCGGTGATGGCCAGCTCCGCAGCCTGCGGCGCCATCGCGACATCACCGCTGATAAGATCGCGTAGTTTCATGCTGCTCCGGACAGGGCCAATCAGGACATACGGGTTCCGTAGGCCACGCAAACCGCATTTTGCCCCCGCTGTAAAGCGCGGATGCGGCGTTACTGAGTCACCCTGGATGTCGCAAGAATAAGGCGATCCGCCGGCGCCAGATCGAAGCGCGGCTTGAGGCCGAGCAGCGGCGCAATACGGGCGATCACCGCACCGCCGGTCGGCACCGTGTTCCAGCCCGAGGTGATGAAGCCATGGGTCTCCGGCAGCGCCTTGGGCTCATCCAGCATGATCAGCACCTGGTATTGCGGATCGTCCATCGGCATCACGGCGGTGAAGGAATTCAGCACCTGTTTCTTGGAATAGCGGCCGTTGACGACCTTTTCCGAGGTACCGGTCTTGCCGCCGAGATAGTAGCCCTTTGCCTTGGCTTCCGCCTGACGCGCCGAACCGACTTCGGCATTCAGGCGCATCATGTAGCGGACCTTGTCGCTGGTTTCCTTCTTGATGACGCGCTTCGCCATCGCCAGCGCTTCCTCTTCGGTGCGCTTCATGAAGGTTGGCGGAATGAGAAGGCCGCCATTGGCCATGGCATTGACGGCCATCACCGCCTGCAGCGGCGCCACGGCGATACCGTGACCGAATGCGATCGTGATCGTGTTGAGCTCGCCCCAACGCTTCGGCACGATCGGCATCGCGCTTTCCGGCAACTCGGTGCGCAGACGGTCGAGCAGGCCGACCTTTTTCAAGAACGCTTTATGCGCCTCGACGCCCTGCCCGAGTGCGATCTTCGCCGCACCGATGTTCGACGACTCGGTAAAGACTTCGGCGAGCGAGATCGGGCGCGGTGACGCATGCGTATCGTGGATCTTGAACTTGCCATAGCTGAGCGGATGGCGCGTATCGAACATGGTGTTGAGATTGACCTTGCCCGAATCCAGCGCCATCGCCAGCGTCAGAGTCTTGAAGGTCGAGCCCATTTCATACACGCCGGTGGTCAGGCGGTTGATGCGATCGGGATCGTGCACTTCCTTCGGATTGTTCGGATCGAAATCGGGCAGCGACACCATGGCAATGATCTCGCCGGTGCGGATGTTAGAGACGAGCCCCGACGCTGCCTTGGCGCTGAACTTCGCCTTCGCCTTGAGCAGTTCGTCGCGCAGCGCATGTTCGACGCGCGTATCAAGCGCGAGTTCCACCGGCTGCTGCATGCGATCCGACGCAAAACCTGCGCGATGCAGATCCGCAAGGCCGTTATTGTCGAGCCACTTTTCGATGCCGGCGATACCCTGATTGTCGATATTGGTCAGGCCGATCACATGCGACACCGTCGATCCGTTCGGATAGACGCGCTTGTTCTCGCGCAGGAAGCCGATCCCCGGAATGCCGAGACGATGAATGTCGCGCTGCTGTTGCTGCGTGATATCGCGCTTCAGCCACGCAAAACCCTTGCGGCTGTTGATGCGCTCGCGCACCTCCGCGCTGTCGAGATCGGGCAGCGCGCCGGTGAGCAGTTCCGCTGCCTCGTCCTTGTCGATGATGCGGCGCGGCTCGGAGAACAACGATGGCGACTTCACGTCGGTGGCGAGAATAGTGCCGTTGCGATCGAGAATGTCGGGGCGCGCGGTGGCAATGGCATCACGCGAAGCGCGACGCTCGGCATGGGTGTCGCCATTGATGGCGAACACGACCAGACGGACGGCAATGATGCCATAGACCGCGCCGAAAGCGAGCATGGCAAGACCGACGCGCGCACGTGCCTTGGCGGCGCGGTCGGTGTTCTTTCCGTAAAGCAGCGTGCGGATCAGCCGTTGACGCCAGGGCTCCGGCGGACGTTCGTTGGATGATTTGGCGGGCGCCTGTGCGGTCATTGCTGATCCTCCGGCCGGTCAGCCTTTGGAATCGATCCGGTCACGACAACATCGGGATCGATAGTATTGAGCATCGCGCCGATGGGATCGGGCGTGCCCGGCCGTGCAAAGCTCGGCGGACGTTCGGGAAGGTTCTTCAGATTGTCGAATTGCTGCGCCGTCATCGGCTGCAGCTTGAGATGACGCTCGGCCAGGCCCTGCAGACGCATCGGCGCATCCAGCTTGGCCCATTCAGCGCGCAGCTGCGCGATGGCATCGCGCTGCTCGCGGATATCGGCATGCAGGCGCAGCACCTTTTCGGTGCGCACCGTGGATTCCATCTTGATGCGATAGACATAGGCCGCGGCGAAAACGAGAACACCGATGACGAGGAGATGGATGATGCGCATGCTCAGCCTCCCCGCATCACGGATGCGAGCGTCGGCCAGCCGGGCAGCGGACCCGCATCCTGCGCCGATGCGTCGGTGCGCTCAGCACCACGCAGTTTTGCGGAACGCGCACGCGGATTGGCCTTGGTCTCGTCTTCATCGGCGACGATCGGGCGCTTGTTGACGATCTTGAAGCGCGGCGCGGACTGAGCGATTTCCGGCAGATGGCGCGAACCGCCGCCAGTCTTGCTGCGCTCGGCGATGAAATTCTTGACGATGCGATCTTCCAGCGAATGGAACGAGACCACCGAGAGACGCCCGCCAGGCTTGAGCACACGCTCGGCCGCCTCAAGCGCCATATGCAGCTCGTCCAGTTCTTCATTGACGAAGATGCGCAACGCCTGGAACGTTCGCGTTGCCGGATGAATTTCGCCGGGCTTGGCCCACACGACCTTCTGCACGATATCGACGAGTTGCTTCGTGGTGGCGATCTCGGCTTCTTTTCGCGCCGCCACGATTTCGCGGGCGACGGCGCGCGAATGTCGCTCTTCGCCAAAGATATAGATGATGTTGGCAAGGTCGGCTTCGGACGCCTTGGCGACAACGTCAGCCGCGCTCGGTCCGTGCTGGCTCATGCGCATATCGAGGGGGCCATCGAAGCGGAACGAGAAGCCGCGCTCGGCCTGATCGAGTTGCATCGACGAGACGCCGACATCCATCACGACGCCATCGACCAGCGGCATCCCCTGCGCTTCGCAGACATCGGCGAGATTGGAGAACCGGTCCTCGACCAGTGTGAGGCGACCCGCAGAAGACGCCACCAGATCCGCGCCACTGGCAATCGCCGTGCTGTCGCGATCGATGGCGATCACCTGCGTGCCTTCGGTGGCCAGGATCATGCGCGAATAGCCACCCGCCCCAAAGGTCGCGTCCACATAGACACCACCGGCGCGCGGCGACAGCATCTCCACGGCCTCGGGGCCGAGCACGGAGATATGGCGGCTGTCAGCAGTCATACGCGCACGCGAACGGGCAACGGGTTCCGTTCCTTTACTGCGAGACGCCACACCCATCCGGACTCCGACGGGCCGATGGCGTCTCAAACTCGGGCACAAACCGTGGCTCATCCACGGCCTCGCACATTCACCGTTCCGCCTCGACGCATCGCCCGCGTGATCCGACGGGGCGCGTTGTCGTCCGCATGGAGTGTGGGAAAGGGCCATGGGATGAGCGTCAAAATGGAACTCAGGCCGCGCAAAACAAGCGCGGCGCTTCAACCTTCAGTAACGTCGTTTAGCGTTAAGAAAGCGTTGAAGAAGCCGGGACGCCTCGATTCAATTCGCACCGTGGAGGTTGTATCGTAGTGCTGGCATATCGCGCATAGGATGATGAAATAAAAGGGTAAAACCGATCTGTCATCGTTGCGCGACCAGACATCGATCGGAATAGTGTCCCTCCCCTGGTGGCAGCCCTGCTGCGCCAAATGTCGTGGAGACTGAAAGAGATTGTCCGGACCCGAGACCAAGCGCCTGCGCCCATTGCCGATCCCGAAAGGCGTCGCTGACCTGCCGACCTTTACGCCGGATTCCTCAGTCGTGTCGGACGTGATCCCGTCGCCCAATTACGGCGATCGGAACAAGGGGCTCCTGCCCGATATGATCGTGCTGCACTACACCGGCATGCCCGATGCCGAGGGCGCAATCACCCGGCTCTGCAGCGACGGCACCGACGTCTCCGCCCATTACATCGTGCTCGAGGACGGCCGCATCGTGCAGACGGTGCCCGAGGCCAAGCGCGCCTGGCATGCGGGTTCGTCGATCTGGGCCGGCGAGGACGACATCAATTCCTGCTCCATCGGCATCGAGATCATCAATCGCGGCCATGACTGGGGCTATCCGGATTACCCCACCCGGCAAATCGCTGCCGTCACCGCGCTGTGTCGCGGCATCATGCTTCGCCGCGATGTAGCACCCCATCGCGTACTCGGTCATTCCGACGTGGCGCCGGCGCGGAAGAAGGATCCCGGCGAAAAATTCCCCTGGCATCTGCTGGCCAGCTCGGGCGTCGGGCACTGGGCGCATCCGGCGCCGATCGTATCGAGCGAAGGTCTGCGGACCGGCGCGGACGGCGATGAAGTGAAGGCATTGCAGCAGGCGCTCGCGCGTTACGGCTACGGCATCGAGGTCAGCGGCGTCTATGACGCCCCCACAGCCGAGGTCGTCACCGCCTTCCAGCGTCACTTCCGTCCGGAACGCGTCGATGGCATCGCCGATATCTCAACGCTGGAAACCCTGGAAGCGCTTCTCATGAGCCTGCCAGGCAATGACTCTACCAAGACCGGCTGACGCGACTTGACGCGCGGCACGTAAGCCCGCATGGCTTCCCCGTCAGTCGGCCGGACGGCCGCTTCCGCAATGATCGAAAGATCGCGGGGGAGGAAAGTCCGGGCTCCAATGACATACGGTGCCGGATAACGTCCGGCGGGGGCGACCCCAGGGAAAGTGCCACAGAGAACGAACCGCTTCGTGCCTGCACGAAGCAAGGGTGAAAAGGTGCGGTAAGAGCGCACCGCGGATCCGGCAACGGAGACGGCAAGGTAAACCCCACCGGGAGCAAAACCGAATAGGGACGGCATGGCAGTCAGTTCGTTCGCGAACGATAACACTGCAGGGTGATGTCAAACCCGCTGTCCGGGTAGGTTGCTTGAGGCCATGTGCAAACATGGTCCCAGAAGAATGGCCGTCACGTATCGTCGCGCAAGCGGCGGTGCCTTACAGAACCCGGCTTACAGGCCGGCTGATATCTGAACAACGAGGGGCCCGGCGCAACACGCCGGGCCCCTCGCCAGTTTCGGTCATCATTGCGAGGAGATTGTAGGGGGGCAAAGCAAAACGTGCCCACCTTGAGCAGCCGTGCACTTGAAGGTGGGCACGGCGCAAGAGCGCCTTTGCCCACCCTACAAATTCAATGACCGCCACCGCCGGAAGCCGGATTGCTCGGCTTGTCGAGCATCAGCACCATCAGGCTGAGGCCGGCATAGAAACAGGTCAGCACGAAGAAAGCATCGCCAAAGCCCATCACCTGGGCCTGGCGATGCGTGATGAGTGAGAGCTGCTTCAGCGCCATACGCGAGGCGTCGCCCATGCCCTGGAATTTCTGGGTGAGCATGTTGAGCGTCTCGACCGCCTTCGCATTGCCCCATGTCACCTTGTCGTGCAGGCGCGAGATGTGGAAGTCGGTGCGGTGGTCGAGCACGGTGTTGATCAGCGCGAGGCCAAGCGCACCGCCGAGATTGCGCGTGAGGTTAAACAGGCCGGAGGCATTCTTCAGCATCTCCGGCGTCAGCGTGCCGAGCGCGATATTGTTGATCGGCACCATCGCCAGCATCATGCCCATGCCGCGCAGGATCTGCGGCACCAGCAATTCGTAGAAATCGTAGTCGCGCGTGATCCATGTCATCAGCCAGGTGCCCGACGCAAACAGCACGAGGCCGATCCCGATCAGGATGCGCAGATCGACCTTGGTCATCAGACGGCCGACGATGGGCGCCATCAGGAACATGGCGATGCCCGAAACGAACATGGTCTCGCCGATCATCAACGCGCTGTAGCCGCGCACCTGCGCGAGATAGAGCGGATAGATGTAAGTGAGGCCATAAAGGCCGATGCCGATGCAGAAGGAGAAGGTCGAGCCGAGCGCAAAATTGCGATTGGTGAAGGCGCGCAGATCGACGATCGGCTCTTTGGCCGTCAACACGCGCCAGAAGAAGGCCACGGCCGAGAAGGCGCAGATGACCGCAAACAGGGCGATGGACTC
>CALRZK010000085.1:0-8624 GCA_943372615.1 Bradyrhizobium ivorense
CTTTTGCTGCGGCCTCGGGCGTCACGTATGACAGCGGCGATTTCCAGGGCGTGTTCGACAAGGCGCTGGCGATCTCCGATCACGCCGGCTTCGCCAAGCGAAAACGCGAAGCGAAGAAGAACGGCAAGCTGCGCGGCATCGCTGTCGGCTCCTATCTCGAAGTCACCGCACCGCCCTCGCCCGAACTCGGCAAGGTGACCTTCGAGCCGGATGGCACCGTGACCATCACCACCGGCACCCTGGATTACGGCCAGGGCCATGCGACGCCGTTTGCGCAGGTGCTGTCGGAGCGGCTCGGCGTGCCCTTCGATGCGATCCGGCTGCAGCAGAATGACAGCGATCTCGTACGCACCGGCAATGGCACCGGCGGTTCGCGCTCGATCACCGCATCGGGCCAGGCGATTGTCGAGGCGTCGGATCTCGTGATCGCCAAGGGCAAGAGCGCCGCGGCGCATCTGATGGAAGCGTCCGAGGCCGATATCGAATTCGAGGATGGCCGCTTCACCATTGCCGGCACCGATCGCTCCATCGACATCATGGAACTGTCGCAGCGGATGCGGGACGGCAAGCTGCCCGAGGGCGCGCCAGAGACGCTCGATGTGGATCACGCCAGCGAGGGCCCGCCATCGACCTTCCCCAATGGCTGTCATGTGGCGGAAGTCGAGATCGATCCGGACACCGGCGTGCTCGCCATTGTCCGCTACAGCGCGGTGAATGATTTTGGCACCATCGTCAATCCGATGATCGTCGCCGGACAATTGCATGGCGGTGTCGCGCAGGGCATCGGCCAGGCATTGATGGAGAAGGTCAGCTACGATGCATCGGGACAGCCGATCACCGGCTCCTTCATGGACTATGCGCTGCCGCGCGCCGGCGACATTCCGCTGATGGCGATCGGCGATCACCCCTCGCCGGCCAAGACCAATCCGCTCGGCACCAAGGGTTGCGGCGAAGCCGGCTGTGCGGGCAGTCTCGCCACCGTGGTCAATGCGGTGGTGGATGCGTTGCGTGAGTATGGCGTAACGCATCTCGATATGCCGCTGACATCGGAACGCATCTGGCGTGCGATTCAGGATGGGAAAAATAGCAAGGTGGCGTGAGGCGCTTTCTTCTCCCGCCCCGGCGCGAAGCGACTGGGGAGGGTGGATCGAAGCGAGCGTTCAGCGAGCTTCGAGACGGGTGGGGTCTATCCCCACGCTCTGACGTCACGTGGGGCGCCCCACCCCGGCCCTCCCCACTGCGCCGCTGCGCGGCTTGAGGGAGGGAGCACATCTTCCGCGCGCGACTTCCCGATCAACCTGTCAAACAGCCCCGTCATTTTCTGAAATCATGAGTTCGCAATCTCGCGGCGCTTGCGCGTCCGAGGTTTGAGCAGTTTCCCCTCCAGACATGAGGGGAGGCGGCGCGCCGCAAGGCGCGGGGTAACAATCGCGGTCCGTCTCGCTGGATCGCCAGCGACACCGCAACCGCGCAACGCCTTACGGCGCGCCACCGCGACGTTCTATTGGCCGAAGGACCGTTCTTCCGGGTACTGGGCAATCCCTCGCAAGGGATTCATCCGACGGATTTCTCCGCCTTCGCCCGCACCACGTCCAGCCGCGCACTAGCGGCAGACCCCCATAGTGGGGTCGGACGGTTACCCCCGACCACCCGAGTGCAGGAGGTACGTCCTCCCCTGCCCGCAGGCGCCGCATCCTGTCCCACTCAAAGACGCCTCATGAGAGCGCCCCTTGTGAACAAGACGGGAGGGAGTATGGCGATGATGGGAATTTTGTCAAGAACGAAATAAGAACAAAACTGTAGGGTGGGCAGAGGAGCGGAGCGACGTGCCCACCTTCAAGTGCACGGCTGGTGAAGGTGGGCACGGCGCAAGAGCGCCTTTGCCCACCCTACAGAAGGGGCTACGAACCCGCACAAAAAAGCCGGCCATGCGGGTCACCTGCACGGCCGGCTTAAAACTCAACGCAACGCTTACAGGCCGGTATAGCCCGCCTTGACCGGATCGTTACTGCCATCGCGCTCGCGCAGATAGGTCAGGCCGCAGACCGTAAGACGCTGCATGTCGGTCTCGCCGCCGTCGAATAGCGACTGCACATATTCGGTGACCTTGATGCGCGCTTCCTCGCTTGCGGCTTCAGCGCGGTTGGCCATGAGATTGTAGGTTTGCATGATACGGTCGATGGCGATTTGCATGTCGTCTTTCCCCTTAGACAGCGTCTCGTTGATCACCGCGCCACCTAATTCGGCGGCGTGGTCTGGAATTGGGCGATCGCCCGGTTGGCGAGGCGGAGCTTGTTGCTCTCGCCGCGATGAAACATCTGCACGATGATTTCGAGCAGCCGGTCATTGGTGACGTAAGTGTCCGGAATGGCGCCGGACCTTCTCAGGAAGTTGGCCGCGATCGCATAGGCATCGCCCACGGCCTCGACATTCATCACTTTCAGACCGCGTTCGACCAGCATGGCTCGATCTCCGATGATGCGGAGATAAGTTGCGCTGCGGAACTTGGTTCCATCACAGGGAATCTATTTCGGAAATGGGGCGCGAAGGAGTCGCTGAAACGAGGGGAATAAGGCGCGACGGTATCGCGCAAAGAATGCTTCCAGACACCACTGCGGACCACACGCAGAACCGAAGCTGCGTCAGCAAAATTCCTGCGCGACAGCAGATCATCTTTCTGCCCTTGCCATCCTGAACAACAATTTCGCTCCAGACTACCAGTCTGAGGAACGTCGCCACCGATGCGGGATTGTCGCCACGATCCTCAACCGATGGAGACCCCCATGAAGAAGCTTATGATCGGCGCCGCGTGCGCGCTCATGCTCTCGACGACGTTTGCGGCCGCCCAGTCCAGCCAGGGCAAAGGCGGTGCAGCCATGACCGGCGAATCCGCCGACCAAAGCAAAACGCCCGGCGCCGGCATGGCGCCTGCCAATCAGCCTAAGGGGTCCATGACGAAGGATAATATGACCAAGGACAATATGGGCACCAGCGGCATGTCGAACAGCAAGAACATGGGCGGCGCCAACAAGAATGGCGATGGCCAGATGACCAAAGGCGGCATGAACAAGTAACTACACAAGGGGCGGCGCCCAGGCGCAGCCCCTTTTTCCTGAACGTGGTTGTCAGCTCTGGCCGAAGATGGCCCAGATGACAAAGGTGATCGCGCCGGCGAGCAAGACAGCAACGATCGCCGCGAGGATCTCGTTTTCCCTGGCCTCGTCACTGCCATCGAATTTCATACGCGCTCCCGATGATACAGAAACGCGAGAGGAAACTTCCGTTCCGCGCGCAACTGGTACAAATTGTCCAAGGCCTCGATCTGGCGGTTGTCGAATACTTCTGCAAGGGCCATATCTGCTGTCGGGTCGCGCCCCGACCATGATCAGTCAATGACCGGGAGCAGCGACCGCGGAGGCCATGATGGCACGCCAACAACTCTCCTTCTCGCAAGCGCTCGTTCTCGTCATCCTGTTCGCGATGCTCGTCTTCGCCGTCGTCTGGGCGAGCATGGCTTGGACGTCAGAAGACGTGACCATGTCGATCCATGGCTGGATCGCGCTGGCGCTGGGCACGATCTTCTCGCTGCTGATCGGCTGCGGGCTGATGGCGCTGATGTTTTATAGCAGCCGCAGCGGCTATGATGAGACCGCAACGCCGGTCGTTCTCAAGGATGCCGATCGTCTCGATCCGACGAGCTAGCTACTGGCGCCCTCACCGTCCGACACCCGCCGCATCATCTTCCGGCGCAGCCATTCGACAATGATAAGCGCGCCCCATGAGCCGAACACCGTGACCGCGCCCATGGCTGCGAATACCACATATTTCATCGGGCTTTGCGAAGATGCCAGCGATCCCTCGAGATGGAGCATCGGCATGACGACATCCATCATGACATTGCCAAGGAGGATGATCGCCGCAAACCCGCCCGCGATGGCGGCGGCGATACTGGTGATCCCCCCGAGCGGACCACGCCGATTCGACGCCGCGTCGTAGATGCCCGCGGCCAGCACGGCGAGAACCGCGACCATCATCATGCCCATGGGGCCGCCGACACTTGCGTCCGCGCCGAACAGGCCGAGCAACAACATCGCCACCGCGGTGGCCAGCGCAATCATCTTCACGGCTGAAAAACCCTCAAGCAAAGCGATTGGTCGCGCGCAGCTTTGCCAGGTTCAATGCGACATCACCTGCCCGGTCGCTTCGTCCTGAGCGTCGAGACCCGTGATCCACGAGCAGATGGCAGCGGGCAGCCCCCATGCCGGGCCGACATACCACCAGACCTCGGCAAACTTCTGCATCTGCTCTGTCGTCCCGTTCTCCAGCGTGAGCAGCAAAAGCAATCCGCTGGCCATAGCGAAGCCGGCGAGAAAACACACGAGCGCACGCCAGCGCAGATGGGACAGCCTCTCATCGATGATCGCCGTCGCCCACAGAGGAAGAAGCGCGAAGGTGAAGCAGACCATGAAAGAAGCCGGCCACCAGCGATCATCCTCGAAGACCGGACCGGGGTAGCTCACGATGGTGAGGCAGGCGATGCAATAGAGCCAGCTCAGGACAGGCCCGAACAGCAGAAAGATCGGATTGCGCTTCATACCATCATCTCCGCCATACGCTTCTGCGATTGGTCGGGAGACTTGCCGGAAAGTTCACACACGCGAATGCCGTAACCGCCGTTGCTTCCACAGATGAACCATTTCATCTCGGCCCGGACCAAGGAACACACGAGCGTTCGGGACATGGCTTTCGACGATCCCTGCTGCTCCCATTCACAGGAGAACGGCAAATGCGTTTGCCTCGATACCAGCTACTCGCCGGCATAACCGTGCTGCTGCTCGCAGCTTTGCCAAACGCAGCTGCCGCTGACGAATGGACGACCTGCGTCAAGCTTTCAGATGAGCTCGCGATTGCAGGATGCACACGCGCCATCGACTCGCATGAATATACGGGGCGCAGCCTCGCGCGAATCCATGCGCGGCAGGGCGGTGCATATGAGGCGCTGGGCGATTTCGATCGCGCCATGGCAGAATACAGCGAATCCATGCGGATCGATCCGACCTATCCATCCGCCTACAATAATCGCGGCACCGCCTGGTATCGCAAGGGCGACAATGACCGGGCGATCGCAGATTTCAACCAGGCGATCGAGCGCGATCCGAAATACGGCGTCGCCTATGCCAATCGCGGCTCCGCCTGGGCCACCAAAGGCGACCTTGACCGCGCCATCGCCGATTTCAACCAGGCCATCCAGATCGATCCGAATGACGCCGAGGCCTATGACAATCGCGGGCTCGCCTGGAATAAAAAGGACGACAACGACCGGGCGATCGCGGACTACAATCGCGCGCTCCAGCTCAATCCAAAACTGGCACGCACCTATGTCAACCGCGGCAACGCCTGGGGCGAGAAAGGCAACCTCGACCGCGCCATCGCCGACTTCAGCCAGGCGATCCGGCTCGATCCCAAAATGGCGCTGCCCTATTACAATCGCGGCATGGCGCTGGAGATGAAACACCGCCTGCAGGCCGCCCTGGCCGATTTCAAAATCCACGCGCAACTCGCTCCGTCCGATGCAAAAGGCCAGAGCGCTCTCAAGCGCGTATCGGCGGAATTGCGCGTAAAATGAAGGGGCGACGCCGACACAACGTGTTGTCGGCAGATCGCAGCTGCGCGTCCGCCGGGGTCTTTTCGTTTCAGAGCCGCTTGCAACATTCGGCAAGACTTTCGCCTGATTGAGTTCCATCGCTTGTCAGCGTCCACTGGAGCGGCTAGGGTCACAACAACTTAAGAACGAATCTTTTCAGACAACTACCCGCCTCACCGGACATCAACTCATGAAAGTAAGTGTGGTCAGCCTCGCGCTTGGCATTTCACTCGTCGCGCCTGTCCATGCAGCAGACTGGACCTGCTCGGCCCCTGGTCTTGTTTCCGGAAACTACGATGGCGGCGACGGCGCCTATATCCATCTCAGCGGCTTCAGTGATGGCAAGGTTTATCCCGTCAAAAAGACCGGCAATCGCGCCAGCGGCACGACAAGTAACGGCACGAAATTTACCTGCAGCAAACGATGAGCGGACCTATGAAAAAGACAGTATTTTCACTGATTTTCGCCTCAGCGGCGGCTCTTGTTCTTATCTCTGGCACTTCGGCGAGCGCCCAACGCCAGAACTGCAACCACGACCCTGTCTGCCAGGCCAAACGCGACGGCCGAAGCGTTGAAGAATCGCGCCGCATGGATCGTGCGAAAACTGCATGCCTGCGAGCAGCAGGTTACACGCAGGAAGACTGGCACGCTTATCGGGTGCCAGCCGGTCCGGCCGACAAAGTTCGTTCGTGTTTCCGCAAGCATGGATTGCCGACTGGGTGAGCACTCCACACGGACAATCTGCATTTCCCAATAAGGAGAGATCCGTGAATCCCACCCTTTCCGTCCTCGCACTTGTCGCCTTTTTTGCCTCCCAGTCTGCCGCCATCGCTGCCGGTGAAAAGCGTCAGGCTCAGCCCAAGGCCTGACTTACGAAATGTGCTATGCAAGTGCGCTCAAGCACGGACATCAACCGAGCGCCGCCGCCGGTTGGTGCCATCAGCATCTTGCGATCGGCGACGCCTGCAAAAATGTTGGCAAGTGACCCGGGTCTGGATTTCCTAGCAACGCCCCCCAATGCCGAGGCCACTCCATGTTCCGGACAGCGTAATTATTTGTCTGCGTGCTGAACCTTTTTCTGTCCCGAACGTCTACCTGATGTGGGCGGTCCCCCAAGCGCCCACAGATCCCCAGACTGGAAGCCCCGTTCCCCCGACGGGGCTTTCGCTCGTTTGAGGGTAAGCATGTAGCGCGTAGGATGGGTTCCAGATGCGTCAAACCGTGATGGCTTGTGTCGGCTAAAGGACAGGTCGTCGCGAGCGCGATCACCCAACGCATGTCGCCACTGATGCCCCTATCAACTTGTCTGACGTTTCTGGTGAAAGTCCGTTACCCATAAATCGCCACGCTCGTTTCCATCGACACACAAGATTCGGTGGGAATGCATGGGCCGGCACGACGAAGACGAAAGACTGTTAGCGGACACATTGGCATGCGATGGAAGCGAGACCGAGGTTTCGCCACCGCTTGTCCCAGCGCCGCCGGTAGCGCGCTATCGCCCGCCCGAGCCTGAGCGAAGCGACATCGACATCCGCCGCGAGATGCAGGAACGCCTCAGCGCCTTCCGCAACCACCAGCGCCTTCAAACCATCGCGCGGGACATCTATTACGAACAGGCCATGCAGCGCATCCGCGCGGTCACCGAGCAGTGGGCATGATCCACGCCCATGTTCGCTTATTTCGAACGCGTTGCCGCCGCGCTCTGGGCGGGCGACTGGGACACGATCGTCCACACCCGAAACGCCTGCGACATCGAGCGCCTGCATCTCGAAGCCGCGATCTTGTGCAGATATGGAAAATCGCTGAGCCTGCGCGGCTCGGCGGAAGTGGTTCGCGTTACGCTTGCGGCTGCGCGGATTGATGCGGAGACGCGAGATGCGCGGAGATCTGCGCGGGCACGAGACGCATTGATCAGTGCTGCGGCTGAGCTTCGCATAGACAACGTTTATGCGCAGCACGCGCAGGACGGGAGAAGCGCAGCGAGATCAAGCCTGTCAGCCGCGGCTTGATAGCGACGAGGCCGGGATCGCTAGGGTTCGGTCATTTCGGAACGGCATGCAGTGTCATGCAAGGCGCAAGGAAGACGGCCCGTGCGACGGGTGAGACGAGAATCGTAAAGATCAGAAATCGCTTCATCAGATCATCTCCAAAATCTGCTGGTCTGATTTGGAGATGTTTCGTTCATTTCCCCGATAAATCTCAAAGAGGCGGAGCGGGCTGATAAGCGAGCGGCTTCTTTTCGATTCTAAGATTGAGCTGGTATTCTTTGTTTAAAGCGCCTTGCAGACGGTCAAGGATCTTCCAGGCCTGTTCGCTGTCAGCCACAGTCCTCTGAATCATTCCTTCAATGATCGTATCGAGAGCTGCCATTTTCGGTGCCAGCTTCTTGAGCTCTTCGGGCGTCAAAGTTGTTGAGCCGCGCATTCCGCCCAACATCTCAGCTGACATGTTCGTCGTCATTGCATTGCGATCAGCACGATAAAGTTCGAAAATGTCGAGCAGTGAGTTATGCACGTCGTCAAACGGGCCAAGATCGTTGAACAAGTTGAAGTCCAATCTCATTATCTCGGTAAGCTCTTTCGGCTCGAAATGAACACGGCTCGGAAAATTGGCTAAAGGTATTACAAAGGACCACGGCGGGCCTTCGTGCTTATCTCTTTCAGCCCGCGCAAAAGCCTGCTCTAGCGATTGCTTCAAGAGTTCGAGCGTCGAGGCTACACGCAGCATTTTGGTAAAAACATTTAAGCCAAGAGTGCGGCGGTCTTCCCGCTTATCCGCCTCCTTTTGGCGGCGCGCTTCGGCGAACGAGTTTCGCTGCAGGAGGTATGAGACCGTCGCGCTGATGGCAGCGCCGAATATAACGCTGCCAGCGCTCGACCAAGAGATTTGATGGATAACCTCGCTCAGCCAACTCATGCCCCGCCCCTTCAGTATGTCGCCTCACTCACTACCAAAAATTGAGCCCGATCTAAATACTGCC
>CALRZK010000086.1:0-8622 GCA_943372615.1 Bradyrhizobium ivorense
AACGCCGGCTGGTCCTCCAGCCGGCGTTTTGTCATTAAGGATACCGCCCGAATCAGTTCCGGAGTGTGCTGCATCGCTTTGCGATGCGCGCCAGAATCGGCTTGAACTGAGGGGCAGGGCGACGATCCGACCCATGGTCTTGTTGTCGCCCGATTGGCTCATATCTGTGGGCTCACGCCTACCCACGACTATCCCTTTGCATCACGGGACATTCGCGCATCCCGCGGCCTGTCTCCTCCAACCCATTGGGTGCTCTATGCGCGATCCGATCGAAACCTACATGAACCTCGTTCCGATGGTGGTCGAGCAGACCAATCGCGGCGAGCGTGCCTACGACATCTTCTCGCGTCTCCTGAAGGAGCGCATCATCTTCGTGACCGGTCCGGTGGAAGACGGCATGGCGACGCTGATCGTCGCCCAGCTGCTGTTCCTGGAAGCGGAAAATCCGAAGAAGGAAATCTCGATGTACATCAACTCGCCCGGTGGCGTGGTGACGTCGGGTCTGTCCATCTACGACACGATGCAGTTCATCCGTCCGCCGGTCTCCACGCTGTGCACCGGTCAGGCTGCATCCATGGGCTCGCTGCTGCTCACCGCCGGCGCGAAGGACATGCGCTTCGCTCTGCCGAACGCCCGCGTCATGGTTCATCAGCCCTCGGGCGGTTTCCAGGGCCAGGCCACCGACATCCTGATCCATGCGAAGGAAGTCGAGAGCCTCAAGCGCCGCCTCAACGAGATCTATGTGAAGCACACCGGCCGTCCTTACGACGAGATCCACAACGCGCTCGAGCGCGATAACTTCATGACCGCAGATCAGGCCAAGGACTTCGGCCTCATCGACAAGGTGATCGACAAGCGCGCCGAAGAACCGGGCGCTGTGAAGCCGGCCTAAGTGAATGCCGTTCTTCGCATCAGCGGAGAACAGTTAAGCAACATGCGTCGGATCGCGTATGCGCGGTCCGACATCTCCGATACAAACCAAGATCAAAGTCGATTGGTCGAATATTTCGTACCGGTATTTTATGCCGGAGTTGGCCGCGGAAGTTCCGCTTTCGTCCACAATACGAGCAGCTTATTCGCGTAATGCGTTCCGAATTGCCGGAGGCACTCGCGGAAGCTGCGCAAATCGCGTAATCGTCATAAATGGTGACGACGTGCCGATTAGCGAATTCTTGATCATCGGCTGCCAGCATGGTTCGCTAGTGCGGATCGGTTAGTATCGCGGAGATTCGATTTGGCCGCGGATTCGCGCGGCATTTGGAACAAAGGTCTTTTTTGGTACGGCAATTGCTCTATCTACGAAGTCGTAGATGATCTACGGGACGTGTCCCGATCTGAGCGATACCCTGCGAACGAAGATCGAACGGCGGACGGAGATAGGAATGAGTAAGGTCGGTACCAGCGACTCCAAGAATACGCTGTATTGTTCGTTTTGCGGCAAGAGCCAGCACGAAGTTCGCAAACTGATCGCGGGTCCCACCGTATTCATCTGCGACGAATGCGTCGAACTGTGCATGGACATCATCCGCGAAGAGAACAAGTCTTCGCTGGTCAAGTCGCGCGACGGCATTCCGACGCCGAAGGAAATCTGCAAGGTGCTCGATGACTATGTCATCGGTCAGTTCCATGCGAAGAAGGTTCTCTCGGTCGCGGTGCATAATCACTACAAGCGCCTCAACCATCAGACCAAGCACAACGACGTCGAACTCGCGAAGTCGAACATCCTGCTGATCGGCCCCACCGGTTCGGGCAAGACGCTGCTCGCGCAGACGTTGGCTCGTATTCTGGACGTGCCGTTCACGATGGCCGATGCGACGACGCTGACCGAAGCCGGTTACGTCGGTGAAGACGTCGAGAACATCATTCTCAAGCTGCTGCAGTCGGCCGACTACAATGTCGAGCGGGCGCAGCGTGGCATCGTCTATATCGACGAAATCGACAAGATCTCGCGCAAGTCGGACAATCCGTCGATCACCCGCGACGTCTCGGGCGAGGGCGTGCAGCAGGCACTGCTGAAGATCATGGAAGGCACCGTTGCCTCCGTGCCTCCGCAGGGCGGCCGCAAGCATCCGCAGCAGGAATTCCTGCAGGTCGATACGACGAACATCCTGTTCATCTGCGGTGGCGCTTTTGCCGGCCTCGAAAAGATCATTTCGGGCCGCGGCCGCACCACCTCGATCGGCTTCGCAGCGCAGGTTCTCGCACCGGAAGATCGCCGCACCGGTGAAATCTTCCGTCATGTCGAGCCCGAGGATCTGCTGAAGTACGGCCTGATCCCGGAATTCGTCGGCCGTCTCCCCGTCGTCGCGACGCTGGAAGACCTCGACGAGACCTCGCTGAAGAAGATCCTGACCGAGCCGAAGAACGCGCTGGTGAAGCAGTATCAGCGCCTGTTCGAGATGGAGAATATCGAGCTCACCTTCGCTGACGAGGCGCTGGGTGCGGTGGCCCGCAAGGCCATCGAGCGCAAGACGGGCGCCCGCGGTCTGCGGTCGATCCTGGAAAGCATTTTGCTCGAGACCATGTTCGATCTGCCGGGCCTGGAAGGTGTCGAGGAAGTCGTCATCTCCAAGGAAGTCGTGGATGGGACGGCACGCCCGCTCTACATCTATGCGGACCGCTCGGATCGCGCGGCAGAGACCAGCGCCAGCGCCTGATAGCCTTGCGCGAAACACCAGTTCGGGACACGGCTGCCGGGTATCCGGCAGCCGTTTTTCGTGTGGACTGGAATTCGTCCAGCCCGGCCATGATCCATAAACCGCCTTTGTTCATAGGCGTTTCGGCGACTTGACACCCCCCCGGCCCATAGCCACCTAATGCAGGCGGCGAACACAATATCTCCCTCAAGATTCGCCATAACACTCCGGACAAGTAGAGCCCGCGGACCTTCAAGTTCAAACGGCCGAGCAAGTGCGGACATCGCACCTTGTGGTGGTTGCGTAATATTTGCGGACCGCGTGCAAGGGGGCAAAGCAAAAGGAACAGGCCATGACGACCTCCAAGCCCCGGCCAACCATTGTTCACGGCGAGACGCACTCCTATCCAGTGCTGCCGCTGCGCGACATCGTCGTCTTCCCGCACATGATCGTGCCGCTCTTTGTCGGCCGCGAAAAATCCATTCGCGCGCTCGAAGAGGTGATGAAGAACGACGCCCTGATCATGCTCGCGACGCAGAAGAATGCGTCGGATGATGATCCAGCGCCGGACGCCATCTATGAGACCGGCACGCTCGCCAGCGTGCTGCAGCTGCTGAAGCTTCCCGACGGTACCGTGAAGGTGCTGGTGGAAGGCCTTGAGCGCGCCAAGGTCGAGAAGTATTCCGACCGCACCGAATATTACGAGGCGACTGCCGTCGCGCTCGCCGATACCGATGCCAAGAGCGTCGAGGCGGAAGCCTTGTCGCGTTCGGTCGTGTCCGACTTCGAGAGCTATGTGAAGCTCAACAAGAAGATCTCGGCCGAGGTCGTCGGCGTCGTGCAGGCGATCACCGATTTCGCCAAGCTCGCCGACACCGTCGCGTCGCATCTCGCCGTCAAGATCGCGGATCGCCAGGGCATCCTGGAAACGCTGTCCGTCACCGGGCGCCTGGAGAAGGTGCTGGGCCTGATGGAGAGCGAGATCTCGGTGCTGCAGGTCGAGAAGCGCATCCGCTCGCGCGTCAAGCGCCAGATGGAGAAGACCCAGCGCGAGTATTATCTCAACGAGCAGATGAAGGCGATCCAGAAGGAACTCGGCGACGACGAAGGTCGCGACGAGCTGGCCGACATCGAAGAGAAGATCGCCAAGACCAAGCTGTCGAAGGAAGCCCGCGAGAAGGCACAGCACGAGCTGAAGAAGCTGCGCCAGATGTCGCCGATGTCCGCGGAAGCGACGGTCGTGCGCAACTATCTCGATTGGCTGCTGTCGATTCCGTGGGGCAAGAAGTCGAAGGTCAAGAAGGACCTCTCAGCTGCTCAGGCCATGCTTGATGAAGAGCACTATGGTCTGGAGAAGGTGAAGGACCGCATCGTCGAGTATCTCGCCGTGCAGTCGCGCGCCAACAAGCTGACCGGTCCGATCCTGTGCCTCGTCGGTCCTCCCGGCGTCGGCAAGACCTCGCTCGGCAAGTCGATCGCGAAGGCGACCGGACGTGAGTTCGTGCGCGTGTCGCTCGGCGGCGTGCGTGACGAGGCGGAGATCCGCGGACATCGCCGGACCTATATCGGTTCGATGCCCGGCAAGATCATCCAGTCGATGCGCAAGGCCAAGACCTCGAATCCGTTGTTCCTGCTGGACGAGATCGACAAGATGGGCGCCGACTTCCGCGGCGATCCGTCGTCGGCGCTGCTCGAGGTCCTCGACCCCGAACAGAACGGCACCTTCGCCGATCACTATCTCGAAGTGGACTACGATCTGTCCAACGTGATGTTCATCACCACGGCGAACACCCTGAACATCCCGGGGCCGCTGATGGACCGCATGGAGCTGATCCGGATCGCCGGTTACACCGAGACGGAGAAGGTCGAGATCGCTCGCAAGCACTTGATCCCGGCTGCGCTGTCAAAGCACGGCCTGGACACCAAGGAATGGTCGATCGACGATGACGCGTTGTTGCTGCTGATCCGCCGCTACACCCGCGAAGCGGGCGTGCGTAATCTCGAGCGCGAAATCTCCACGCTGGCCCGCAAGGCCGTCAAGGAGCTGATGCTCTCGAAGAAGAAGGTGGTGAAGGTCACCGCGAAGACGCTGGAAGAGTTCTCGGGCGTGCCGAAGTATCGCTTCGGTGAGATCGAGAGCGACGACCAGGTCGGCGTGGTCACGGGTCTCGCATGGACCGATGTCGGCGGTGAGCTGCTCACCATCGAAGGCGTCATGATGCCCGGCAAGGGCCGCATGACCGTCACCGGCAACCTGCGTGACGTGATGAAAGAATCGATCTCGGCGGCGGCATCCTATGTCCGCTCGCGCGCGATCACCTTCGGGATCGAGCCGCCGCTGTTCGAGCGGCGCGACATCCACGTCCACGTGCCCGAGGGCGCAACGCCGAAGGACGGTCCGTCCGCAGGCGTGGCGATGGCCACCACGATCGTGTCTGTCCTCACGGGCATTCCGATCCGGCGCGATGTCGCCATGACCGGCGAGATCACGCTGCGCGGCCGTGTGCTGCCGATCGGCGGATTGAAGGAGAAGCTGTTGGCTGCGGCCCGCGGTGGCATCAAGACGGTCTTGATCCCCGAGGACAACGCCAAGGATCTCACCGAGATCCCGGACTCGATCAAGGGTGGTCTGAACATCATCCCGGTCGGGCGGATGGACGAAGTGATCAAGAACGCGCTGGTCCGCCAGCCCGTGGCGATCGACTGGGAAGAGGACACCAAGGTGCCGGTGAAAGCCGACGGCGACGAAGCCGCCGGCGGCCTGACCGCACACTGAGGTCGAACCCGATCCAAGACATCAGCGGCGTCCTTCGGGGCGCCGCTTTTGTTTTGGGGCAAGCCTTGCGTGGGCCGCTATCGGGCGGTGGTGCAGGGTGATAGATTGAACGACAGAAAGGTTGCCACGATGAAGATGATCATCCTGTCAGCAATGCTCTCGGCCGCATTGGTCGACGTCGCCTTGGCCGAGCGGCTGGACAAACGCTTCGGCGACGACGGCGAGCGCGGCTATCGTTCGGAACGCGAATTCGAGGGCAGAGGCGGCGGTTTTCGCAATCGCGATCGCTCCAACTTCCTTGGCGCCAAGGCGCGGGATCGATCGCAACCGGAAACGCCGAAGCTTGACCTGCAGGCGCCGGCGACGATTGGATTGCAGCGCTAGAGCCGGATCCTACTCAGTTCACGGCGAGGAGGCGAAGATGCATATCGACGGCCAATGTCATTGCGGTGCCATCAGATATTCTGCCCAGATCGATCCGGCGCGTGTCTCCGTCTGTCACTGCACCGATTGCCAGACGCTTACTGGCTCACCGTACCGCGTGTCGGTGTTTTGCCCACCCGACGACATCAGAATTTCGTCGGGTGAACCGAAGACCTATCGCAAGACCGGCGATAGCGGCCGGATTAGACAGATGCTGTTTTGCGGCGATTGCGGAACCCCGCTATTCGCCTGCGACGAGGATCGCTCCAAGGGGCGCTGGAGCCTGCGCTGGGGAAGTATCGTCCAGCGGCATCAGCTGATACCGACGCGACAAATCTGGTGCCGTTCGGCTGAGCCGTGGATCAATGATCTGGCGACAGTTCCGGGGCAGGCGATGGAATGACAGCTGAAAGGGAAAATGGTGGGCGGCTACGGATTCGAACCGCAGACCCTCTCGGTGTAAACGAGATGCTCTAACCAGCTGAGCTAGCCGCCCGAGGCATGTGCCCTGGCGCCTGTTTAGCGCCAGTGACTCGGGACGGCAAGCCCGCGTCGATCACCGCTCCATCTTCTTCGCGATCTCGATCCCCTCATTCAGCAGCGCCATCCGCAGCAGGTTGTAGGTCGTCTCCGACCGGCATGAATCCGCCAGCTTCAGCGCATGGAGCATGGTGACGATCAGGTCATCGGCATCCTTGCCGCCCTCGATCAGCTTCAAATGACACTCTGTCGTGGCCATTACGCAATCCGGAGCGAGGGAACGACGTCGCCGAGCACGGAGCCGCGCACCGAACACCGGTCGCAGACCCGCGCGTAATATTGCTCGCTGACATGAAACAGCACAGCGATGGTCGGGTCGCCATTGAACGGCGCCGCAAGGCCGAGTGGTTCGATCTCGAATCCGAAACTTTGCAGCACGGGAATCCGTAGCGGATTGATCACCATGGTGAAGCCCGACAACCCTTCCATCAGGCCATATTCCTGGATCGCCGTCAGCAGTTCGAAATAATGTCGGCTGCGGCGCTCGGATTTGCGCATGCCGAAACGCGTGAGCTCATAGACATCGCTGCGCTGGATCATGGCGCCTTCCACGAGCTGCGAAAAGGTCTCGCTCAGCATATGGGGCAGCACGGTCGGATAGAGCCGGAAGCCACCGGCGACGGTGCCGGCCTCGTCGGATGCGATCAGATAGGTCGCGTTGTCATCGTCATACTGGTCACGCTCGTGGGTGCCGTTGATGTCGAATTCGGTCCAGCCGCGCTCCTTCACGAAGATGTCGTGACGAAGCCGGTATTGGCGATCGAGGAGGTCTTGATGGTGCTTGGCGTTATCGCTGTTGACAATCTCGATCATGAAAATCGCTCCGCGCTGAGATGCGCGAAGAAATTTCATGAAGCCGAAGGCAGCGAAATTCCGTGGACTGGGGATTGACAAATCAGAGCGAGAGGAGACCGCGCTTCATTGCTTCGGCAACGGCCTGGGCACGCGTGTGTGCGTTCAGCTTGGTCATGGCCGCCGTCGCCGTCTTGTTCACGGTGTCTTCGGAGATACCAAGAATGACGCTGGTATCCCATGCCGTCTTGCCGGCTGCGACCCAGCTCAGCACCTCGCGCTCGCGTGCGGAGAGCGGCGACGATTTGGGCTGTTCTCGCATACGTAACGTCGCGAAGCGATTGAACGCATACATAGCGACCAGTTCGATGGCCGAATTCGCTTCCGGCGTGCGTTCGACATCATGGCCGGCCAGCGACAATCCTGCCTCGTAGCCATTCAGCCCGTAAACCGGCGCGCACAGGCCAAATTTCAGACCATGGTCGACGGCGGCGATTTCCATCACCGTGCGTGACGCCGGGGCGACGTCGTCGAGGCGGATGTCGGACCACGCGAACATCCCAAACTGTTTGCGGAAATGCGGCACGATCGGGTCGTGAGCATAGAAATTGGAGCTGCGATATTGCTCGCCCCAGCGCTTCGGCCAGGCCTGCCAGAGGACGCGTTCTTCGAAAGACTGCGTGCTGCCGCCCGATGCGATGAAGCATGCATGGACATAACCGAATGACGCTGTGGTGCTGCACAGGACACCGCCGACGTCGGCCACCGATTGCGCTGCCCCGATCCGTTCGATCGCGGACATTGCCGACTGAAAATATCGGGCCCTGAAAGTATCCACGGGCGTTTCCAATCTGACCTTGTTGCGCGAACCGCAACGCCGGACGATGCTGAATATTTTCGGCGTGGGAACCGCCGCATCACAACAAGAATAGCATAGCCTGAGGTTGTCCGCCTGCAAATTGGCCGGAAGGCGGAGAGGCATGTCACCTTAGGTTGACAGGTTCGGGGCGAATCCCTTGCCGTCGACAGCTTTCAGCCAGCCGCGGTAATGCACGATCGAGCCGATCAGTGGCAGGGCGATCGGGACGTCGAAATGGAAGGTGCCGTTCGCATCGACGCTTTCGCGCGCGTCGGAGCGGGGTGTGAGGAACTTGGGGAGCAGGATGCCGAACAGGCGTGCGCGCAAGGTCTTGAGCTCCAGGCTGTCTGCGGCGACCTTCCAGGCGAGGCGTATGGCGACTGGACCGAAGACCTCATCGATCTGCTGAGTGACCAGATCGGGATTGCGCAGATTTGAGTGCATCGTGACGCCGGGATAGATGCGCGTCCACGTCTCTGAACCATCGGTCTCGCTCCGCATCTCGACCCGTACCGGCAGATTTTTACCGGGAGGTGGGAGGCGGAACAGAAAGGCAATAGCCCTGCCGATCCAGTTGTCAGGTCCGGTCGCATCGG
>CALRZK010000087.1:0-8599 GCA_943372615.1 Bradyrhizobium ivorense
GAGCGACCAGACAGACTTGCCGCAACCGCATCTCGCTCATGTCATTGCCCCTTACAGACTGGCTTGCGCTTTTCGACGAAGGCCTTGGCAGCTTCCTTATGATCCTCGGTGTCGCTGCAGCGGGTGTGATGCATCGATTCACCGTCGAAGCAGGCTTCCAGCGTCATCGTCTCGGCATTGTTGATATTGGTCTTGATATAGCCGTAGGTGATGCTCGGCCCACGCGCGAGCGACATCGCGAGTTCGCGCGCTGCGATCTCAACCTCGGCATCATCGACCACCTTGGTGACCATGCCGAGCGACAGCGCTTCCTGCGCGGTGAGCACCGGCGACATCAGATAGAGTTCGCGCGCCTTGGCGCTGCCCAGCATCTTGGTGAGGAAATAGGTGCCGCCGTAATCGCCGGAGAAGCCGACCTTGGCGAAAGCCGTGGTGATCTTCACCGAGGAGGAGGCCACGCGGAGATCGCAGGACAGCGCGATGGACAGGCCTGCACCCGCCGCAGCACCATCGAGCTGCGCCACCACCGGCTTCGCCATCGTGTGCAGGATGCGCGACACTTCCATGCCCTTGCGCAGATTGACCCGCTTGGCCTCGAACGGCAGCGGCGCGCGGCCGGCGGCCATCGACTTGACATCGCCACCGACGCAGAAGGTGCCGCCCGCGCCCTTGATGAGCACGGCACGCACCTCGTGATCTTCCTGGGCGCGGCGTGCAGCCGCGACCAGTCCTTCGGTCATTTCCACGTTCAGCGCATTGCGCCGATCCGGACGGTTCATGGTGATGGTGAGAAGACCGTTGTCGAGGTCCTGCAGGACGATATCGCTCATGGTGTATTCCTTTTCTTGTTGTTGATCGTCCGGCAAGCCTCAACCGAGACGCTTACTTCTTCACCAGCGGACAGCGCGAAGCCTCGAGCGGCTGGAAAGCCTGATCAGCCGGAACGGTCGCCGAGAGCTTGTAATAATCCCAGCGGCCCTTCGATTCCGACGGCTTCTTCACCTCGAACAGATAGAAGTCGTGGATCATGCGACCGTCTTCACGGATCTTCCCGTTCTTGGCGAACATGTCGTTGATAGGCGTATCCTTCATCAGCTTCATGACGGCTGCTGAATCGGTCGTACCCGCCGCTTTCACTGCCTTGAGATAATGCAGCACCGATGAATAGACGCCTGCCTGAGCCGAGGTCGGCACGCGGCCCTTGTTGCGCGCCTGGAAGCGCTTGGTGAATTCGCGGGTCTCGTCATTGAGATCCCAATAGAAACCTTCGGCGAGAATCAGGCCCTGCGCGGTGTCGAGACCAACGCTGTCGATGTCCGAAATGAACGCCAGCAGCGGCGACAGCTTCTGGCCGCCGCTCTTGGTGAGACCGAATTCAGCCGCCTGCTTGATCGCCGTGATGGTATCGCCGCCGGCATTGGCGAGGCCGACGACCTTGGCCTTGGACGACTGCGCCTGCAGCAGGAAGGACGAGAAATCCGCGGTGTTCAGCGGGTGCTTGACGCTGCCCAGCACCTTACCGCCAGCCTTGGTGACGACAGCCGTCGTGTCCTTTTCCAGATCCTGGCCGAACGCATAGTCAGCGGACAGGAAGAACCACGTATCGAGACCGTTCTTGACGGTGGCAAGGCCGGTCACATTGGCCTGCGCGTAAGTATCGAACACATAATGCACGGTGTAGGGACCGCAGGCTTCGTTGCTAAGGCGGATCGAGCCGGGACCATTGAAGATGATGATCTTGTTGCGCGCCCGCGCGATCTCGCTCGCAGCCAACGCTGTGGCCGATGCCGCCACATCGACGATGGCCTCGACGCCCTGATTGTCCAGCATGTCGCGCGCAATATTGGCGGAAAGGTCGGCCTTGTTGAGATGGTCCGCCGCGACGATCTCGATCTTGCGGCCGAGCACTTCACCGCCGAAATCTTCCGCTGCCATCTTCGCAGCCAGCTCGCTGCCGGGGCCGGTGATATCGGCATAGAGGCCGGACATATCGAGGATCGCGCCGAGCTTGAGCGGCTTGTTCTGCGCCATCGTCCCCGATGTCGCGGCCAGGATCATGGTCGATGCGAGCAGGCCAGAAAGCAGTGTCTTGGTCTTCACGTAGTCCTCCCTCGTCGCGCATTTTGCGCGGCATTCATTGTTGGCGCGATCATGCCGCAAGGGAACAACAGCGGCAAGCCGCTGCAATGCGCTTGGCTTGACGAGAATTGCTTGAAAGAGACGCAGTTTCCGCAAAGCGGAATGGACTCACGCGATGGTGCCGACATAGGGTTGCGCGTCAGCAAACAGGACGGCCAATGCGTGTCATAACCATCGCGCATGCAGGACGACGCGCCGCGATCTACGCATCCCCCGTCATCGGCCTCGCCGCATTGACAAGCATCGCCGGCGCATCCGCCTGTTCATTCGAGCCGCAGGGCATCGGGCGCATTGCGAACGCGGTCGATATCCGCACCTTGCGCATGAGCGATGGCGCCGAGATCCGTCTTGCCGGCATCGAACCCGCCATCCCCAATCCGCCTACGAACGCGCTCGCGGCGCTCATTCCGGCCGGGGATGTTGCCATCCACGGCGAAAGCGATACGCCCGATCGCTACGGTCGCCAAAACGCCTTCATCTTCGCCGGGATCAGTGAGGCGCCACTCCAGTCCCGCATTCTGAGTGCCGGCTTGGCGCTCGCTTCCGGCGACATCCCCGATCGCGCCTGTGCTGCGGAACTCGCCGCCGCCGAGGCCACTGCCCGACGTGCCAAAACGGGAATATGGTCGGCCGATGGCGTCATCAAAAACGCCGCAATTCCCGGCGATATTCTGGCGCAGTTGGGGCGTTTCGTCGTGGTTGAGGGGCGCGTTTTGTCCGTCCGGGAAGCCGGAAACACGACTTATCTCAATTTTGGCCGTCGCTGGACACGGGACTTTGCCGTGTCTATTTCAAGGCGCATGATGCCTGCCTTCGCAGGGGCGGGAATTGTGCTCAAATCCCTTGAAGGACGGCGGATTCGAGTGCGTGGATGGGTCGAGAGCCGCGGTGGGCCGCGGATCGAAGCCCGCCATGTGGGGCAGATCGAGGCGGTCGGGGACGAGTGACCGCCAAAGATTGACGATCGAGGCAGGACGCAAACGTGACGGGTGTGGGACGGCAAACCAGCTTGAGCCGCCGCCTTTGGGCTGCGCCGGTTGTGCTATGCGCGGCCCTCTCGCTATCGGCCTGCGGCGACGCCAGCCGCTTCGAGGTCGCCTCCGCCGCGGTGAAGCCGCCGATCCCCGCCAGCAGGCCCAAGCCCGCCATCGTGCAGACGCCCGCCGCCGAAAAAGAGCATGAGCGCATCCTCGCCTCCTATGGCGGCTCCTATGATGATCCCCGCCTGGAAGCGCTGATCTCCAAGACCGTCGAGCGTCTGGTTGCCGTCTCTGAGCGCCCCGACCTTGCTTACAAGGTCACCATCCTGAATTCCGGCGCCGTGAACGCCTTCGCGCTGCCGACGGGCCAGCTCTATGTCACCCGTGGCCTCGTGGCGCTGGCCAGCGATACATCCGAGCTGGCATCCGTGCTCTCGCATGAAATGGCGCATGTGCTCGCCAAGCACGCCTCGATCCGCGAGGAGCAGGCCAAGCAGGCCGCCGTCGTCACCCGTGTCGTGTCCGACATGGGCACCAACGATCCCGATCTCACTGCGCTCGCCCTCGCTAAGTCAAAGCTCACGATGGCGAGCTTCTCGCGGGCGCAGGAATTCGAGGCCGACGGCATCGGCGTCGGCATCTCTGCCCGCGCACATTTCGATCCGTTCGGCGCCTCACGTTTCCTCTCCGCGATGGAGCGCAACGCTGCGCTGAAAGCGAGCCGCACGCCGCTTGATCCGCGCGCGCAGGATTTTCTGTCGTCGCATCCGGCCACGCCCGAACGCGTGCAGAATGCGCAGGCCAATGCCCGCCAATATGCCTCGCCATCGGGCGGCAGCGGCGAGCGCGACCGCGAGACCTATCTCGCCGCCATCGACGGCATCGTTTACGGCGAAGACCCGAGCGAAGGTTTTGTTCGGGGCCGCCGCTTCCTGCATCCAAAACTCGGCTTCACCTTCCAGGCGCCTGATGCATTCTCGCTCGATAACACCGCTCAGGCGGTGATCGGCGTGCGCGAGGGCGGCAATCAGGCGATGCGCTTCGACGTCGTGCGCGTGCCCTCCGAGCAGACTCTCAGCGACTATCTCAATTCCGGCTGGATGGAGAATGTCGATAAGGCAACGACGGAAGAGGTCACGATCAACGGCTTCCCTGCGGCCACGGCCCTCGCCCGCGGTGACCAGTGGCAATTCCGCGTCTATGCGCTGCGCTTCGGCAGTGACGTCTACCGCTTCATCTTTGCCGCCAAGCAGAAGACCAATGAGAGCGAGCGCAATGCGCGCGAGACGGTCAATTCCTTCCGCCGCCTGACGCTGTCTGAGATCCAGGCCGCGCGCCCGCTGCGTCTCAAGGTGATCAACGTGCAGCCCGGCGACACAGTGGAATCGCTATCGCATCGCATGAGCGGCGTCGACCGCCCACTCGAGCGCTTTCGCGTGATGAATGGCCTTGAGGCCAATGCCCAGGTGAAAGCCCGCGATCGTGTAAAGATCGTGGTGGATTGAGCGCGTCGTTTTCTTTCACCTGCCTATCCTCAAAGCCCGAACAGAAATGCAGTCCTCACGCTCTTGCGAAAGCGGGTGATGACAGATCGGGTGACTGGCTCCGTCCTTGACTCCCCGCCTCTGAATCCCGACAAAAGCCCCCGAAATCACCACTTTCCACCCTACCGTCCGAGAAAAGATCAAGGATCCCGCGATGTCGCATTCCGCACTCGAATCCATCATCAATGCCGCTTTTGAGGCGCGCGACACCGTCAATGCGTCAACCAAAGGCGAAGTCCGCGAATCCGTCGAGACTGCGCTCGACCTGCTCGACCAGGGCAAGGTCCGCGTCGCCACCCGTGGCGATGACGGCACCTGGACCGTCAATCAGTGGCTGAAGAAGGCCGTGCTGCTGTCGTTCCGCCTCAACGACATGACCACCATTGCCGGCGGCCCCGGCGGCGCGCCGTGGTGGGACAAGGTACCGTCGAAATTCGAAGGCTGGGGCGACAACGCCTTCCGCGACGCCGGTTTTCGCGCGGTGCCGGGCGCCATCGTCCGCAAATCGGCTTTCATCGCCAAGAACGTCGTGCTGATGCCGTCCTTCGTGAACCTTGGCGCCTATGTCGATGAGAGCTCCATGGTCGACACCTGGGCCACCGTCGGCTCCTGCGCCCAGATCGGCAAGCGCGTGCATATCTCGGGCGGCGTCGGCATCGGCGGCGTGCTGGAGCCGCTGCAGGCCGGCCCTGTGATCATCGAAGACGACTGCTTCATCGGCGCCCGTTCGGAAGTCGCCGAAGGCGTCATCGTCCGCAAGGGCGCGGTGCTGGCCATGGGCGTGTTCCTGGGCGCATCGACCAAGATCGTCGACCGCGCCACCGGCGAAGTGTTCGTCGGCGAAGTCCCGGAATATGCGGTGCTGGTCCCCGGCAACCTGCCGGGCAAGCCGATGCAGAATGGCGAGATCGGCCCCTCCACCGCCTGCGCCGTGATCGTCAAGCGCGTCGACGAGCGCACCCGCTCGAAGACCAGCATCAACGAGCTGCTTCGCGATTAAGTTGCATCCCAGGCCGTTTGCGCTAATGATCGCGCAAACGGCCTGGGGGCGACGATGGACTTGACGACACTTCTGTTCGGCTTCAAGGGCCGCATCAACCGCGCGAAATACTGGCTGGCCGCTCTCCTCTATATTTTGGCCATGGCCGCGCTCATTGCCTTCTTCGTTTTTGCGGTCGGCGACTTCAGCAAGGACCGGATCGAAGAGATTGTCGGCACCAGCCTGCTCTTCATCGCCATCGGCGGCGTGTTCTTCATCTTTCTGGTGTGGTCGAGCTTCGCCACCGGCATCAAGCGCCTGCATGACCGCAACAAGAGCGGCTGGTGGGTCCTGGTATTCTTCGTATTCCCGGCCATCGTCGGCATTGGCGCCGATTCGATCGGGGGCACCGGCTCCTTCGCGCTGAACGCGATCAGCATTGCCCTGAACCTTTGGGGGTTTGTCGAACTGGGTTGCCTTCGCGGCACACAGGGGCCAAATGAGTTCGGCCCCGATCCGCTCGGGGCATCTGCTCCCGTTCCCGGAACTGCCTAAGGGTCCGATGTCCGCCGACGTTGTCTCGATCGCACGCGATCTCATCCGCTGTCCATCCGTCACCCCCGCAGATGCCGGTGCGCTCGGCGTGCTCGAGCGCCTGCTGGGCGATGCCGGTTTTGCCGTGCATCGCGTCACGTTCAGCGAGGAAGGCCACGCGGATATCGAGAACCTCTATGCCCGCATCGGCACCGAGGCGCCGCATATCTGCTTCGCCGGCCATACCGATGTGGTGCCCCCCGGCGACGAGGATGCATGGTCGCATGGCGCCTTCGCCGGCGATGTGAAGAATGGCCTGCTCTATGGCCGCGGCGCGGTGGACATGAAGGGCGGCATCGCCGCGTCGGTCGCAGCGACGCTCGATTATCTCGGCGCGAATAACGGTAAGCCGAACGGTTCGATCTCATTCCTCATCACCGGCGATGAAGAAGGTGTGGCCGTCAACGGCACGATCAAACTGCTCCAATGGGCTGCCGAGCGCGGCGAAAAATTCGATCACTGCATCGTTGGCGAGCCCTCCAATGTCGAAGCCATGGGCGACACCATCAAGATCGGCCGCCGCGGCTCGCAATCGGGCACGCTGGTGGTCGACGGCGTGCAGGGCCATGTCGCCTATCCGCATCGCGCCTCCAATCCGGTGCCGGATATCGCCACGCTGATCGTGGCGCTCAGCAATGATCCGCTGGACCAGGGCAACGCTGCGTTTCAGCCGTCCAATCTCGAATTCACGTCGGTGGATGTCGGCAACAAGGCCAGCAACGTCATCCCGGCGCAAGCGAAAGCCAAGTTCAACATCCGCTTCAACGACCATCACACGCAGGAGAGCCTGCGCGCACTGATTGATGCGCGCGTCGCGGCCGCAGCTGGCAATCGCATCAAGACGCATGTGATCTGGGAGCCGAGCAACTCGGATTCCTTCGTGACAAAGCCTGGCGCCTTCACGGATACGGTCGTCGCTGCGATCCAGGAGATCACCGGTCGCACGCCCGATCTCAATACGGGCGGCGGCACCTCGGATGCGCGCTTCATCAAGAACTATTGCCCGGTGATCGAATTCGGTCTCGTCGGCCAGACTATGCATCAGATCGACGAAAACACGCCTGTCGCCGATCTCGAGCAACTCACAAACATCTATCGTGGCGTGCTGGATCGGTATTTCGCATGAGTGAAGGCATTCTGGTTCTCACCGCGCTCGACAGCGAGCTCGATGTCGCGCGCGCGCCACAGGGTTTTCGCGTCGTCTTCACCGGCGTCGGCAAGATCAACACCACGATCGCAACGCTGGCGGCCATCGTCGCCGAGAAGCCAAAACTGATCGTGAATTACGGCACTGCCGGCAAGCTCAACAGCGCGCTCCATGGCCTCGTCGAGATCAGCGACGTGATCCAGCGCGACATGAATGCCGAGCCACTGGCGCCGCGCGGCACCACGCCCTATTCGCCAGAGCTCGATCGCCTGACATCAGGCCGCGAGGGTTTCATCTGCGGCACCGGCGACAGTTTTGTCACCGCCACCGATCCGTGGCTGGTGGCGAACAAGGTTGATGTGGTCGACATGGAGCTGTTCGCCATCGCGCAGGTGGCGTTGCGCCATGACATTCCCTGGCGCGCATTCAAGTTCATCACCGACGACGCCAATGATGCCGCGCATGAACATTGGACAGCCAATGTCGCCAATGGCCAGGATCTGTTCTGGGATGCGATGAAAGGTGTGAAGGCGTAATCCGCCTACGGATAATCCACCTTCGCGAGATACAGCCCATCCGGCGGCGCAACGATTCCACAGGCGGCGCGGTTCTTGGCTTCCAGAGCGGCGCTCATATCGTCCGGCGTCCAGCGGCCGTGGCCGACCCACACCAGCGATCCCACCATCGAACGCACCTGGCTGTGCAGGAATGAGCGCGCCGAGGTGCGGATCGTCACCGCCTCGCCATCCTGATCGACATCGAGCTGATCCAGCGTGCGGATCGGCGACTTCGCCTGGCATTCGGTATCGCGAAACGTCGTGAAATCATGCCGGCCAAGCAGCCGTTTGGCGCCTTCGCGCATCAGAGCGACATCGAGCGGTTTCGGCACGCGCCACACATGGCCCGCATCGACAGCGAGGTTCGCGCGGCGATTGGTGATGCGATAAATGTAGTGCCGCTTGATCGCCGAGAAGCGCGCCTCGAAATCATCCGCCACCACATCGGCAGACAGCACCGCCACTGGATGCGGCCGCAGATGCGCATTCATGCCGTCGCGAAAACGGCCGGGCACCAGGATCTTCGGCACATCGCAATGCGCCACCTGCCCGAGCGCATGCACGCCGGCATCGGTGCGACCGGCGCCATGGACACGGATCGGCGCGCCGCAGATCGCCTCGGCGGCGCGCTCCAGCGCGCCCTGCACGGTCAGCGTGGC
>CALRZK010000088.1:0-8575 GCA_943372615.1 Bradyrhizobium ivorense
AGCGACATCAGCACCACGCGGGCATCCTGGCGTGACGGCACCCGGCGCATGAAGCCGTTCTTTTCCAGCATCTTGGACTGGGTGGTGACGAAAGACGGATCCACATGCAGCATCGCCGAGACGTCCTTCACCGGAACGCCGTTGCCGGAGTCGAGATCACCGACGGCCATCAGGATCATCCATTGCGGGCCGCTGATTCCCAGTTCCTTGGCCCAGAAGTGTCGAATTTCTTCCAGGTGGACGTTGATCGACGCAATATCCCAGAGAAATTGCCGAACAACCTCCTGATTCCTGCCGTTTTCGTCACTGTCTGCGGGGGAGGTCATATTCAAGGAGGAGGCCATTGGTCCGTGTGTGTCTAAGCGTAACAGCATTCCCATAGCGGGGAATTTTGTAGAATACATAACTGGATCAAATAATTGTGCGGCGCAATTGTGGGTTAGAGCCATGTGGCATGGAAACCACAGTGCGTCGCGGAAAAGTTACCTGAGTACATAAAGTATTTTGCTTCTAAGAATTGCGCAGGCATTCTCTGTGGCGGCGATGGGGCAAACCCGTGATCGTCCCGTTGAAGTGGTTCGCTTGAGTGTCTCGCGTGATGCGGGTTTCCGAAAGCGCGAAGCACTCCGGCGGTTGGTTTGGGGAAGTGGGGGAACCAACCATCGGGCTTTTAAGCCTGGCGGATCCGGAACCTTCCCAATGTGCAACTTGGAGGTTTTAACATGACGAATCTGAAGAGCCTGATCCTCGGCTCGGCGGCCGGTCTGATCGCCATCGGCGGCGCCCAGGCAGCTGACCTTCCGGTCAAAGCCAAGGCTGTCGAATACGTGAAGGTCTGCTCGCTCTACGGCGCAGGCTTCTACTACATCCCGGGCACCGACACCTGCATCAAGATCGGCGGCGCGATCCGTATCGACACCGCGTTCAACGGCACCACCTACGACGTGCCGTATTGGCAGGGTGGCGCAGGCGGTAACAACCTGTGGACCAAGGATTACATCAATACGCGCGAGCGTATCAACCTGACCACGGACACCCGCACCGCGACCGAATACGGCGTGGTTCGTACCTACGCGAACATCCAGTTCGACTTCGCGCAGGGCCGTGAAACGATCGCTGGCGGCTTCACCGAAGTCGACTACGCTTTCATCCAGTTCGCAGGCTTCACCTTCGGTAAGGCTGTCTCGCAGTTCGATCCGCAGTGGGCGCTCTCGAAGCCCTATATCTCTTCGGGTCAGCTCGCTGGTTCGAACAACGCGACCGGTATCCCGCAGATCGCTTACACCGCTTCGTTCGGTAACGGCGTGTCGGCGACGATCTCGCTCGAAAATGCTTCGCCCTATCGCAACGCTGGCATCTACAACAGCGCGAACTTTATCGTTGCTCCGGGTGGTGCAAGCTTCCTGAACTACGTCTATGGCGTGTCGTCGGCCACCTTCCTCGGCAACGCAACCGGCGGCAATCACATGCCGGACGTCGTTGGCAACATCCGCCTCGATCAGGCTTGGGGTACGTTGCACTTCGCGGCTGCTATGCATCAGTCGACTGCCGGTTTCTACGGCGCGAACGAAGGCACCGGTCATCCGGACGACAAGTATGGCTTCGCGGTTAGCGGTGCGGTCGAATTCAAGACCTTGCCGACTGGCGCTGGCGACAGCCTGAAGCTCGAAGCCGGCTACGCCAAGGGCGCAGCTCGCTACGTCTTCACTGGTGGTACGCTCGATACTCAGGGCGGCGGTCGTTTCGCCAAGTTCGGCGACGGCAGCGTGGGCTTCGGCTATGTGCTCGACGGCGTCTTCGCTACGGGCGGCCAGATCGTTCAGAGCGATGCATGGTCGGTCAGCGCATTCTACGAGCACTACTGGAACCCGGCTTGGCGTACGTCGATCTTCGGTAACTACAGCCGTATCTCGTATGGCGACGAAGGCAACAACATCCTTGCTGCTGCCTTCTCGCCTGCTGGTGGCCGGCTTGGCACCGCCAGCGCTGCAGCGGCAACTGGTGCCGCAGCTGCTACTCTGACGGGCACGACGGGTAACTTCGACTTCGGCATCGCTCAGATCGGTACCCGTACCGCCTGGACGCCGGTTCGTAACCTGACCCTGTCGGCTCAGTTCACCTACACCCGACTCGAGCAGAATCTGGGTGGCACCTACAACATCACTCCGGCTACTGGTCTGGGTGGCAAGGTTCCAGGTGCTTACGCTATCGAAAACCAGAACCTCTACAACGGTTCGGTGCAGATCCTGCGCTCGTTCTAATACCGACCGCCTCACGGCGATCGATATCTGAAACAGAAATCCCCGGCGGGACACCGCCGGGGATTTTTGCTTTTGGCGCCATGTCCGCGCGGAGACCTGCGTATGGCGGTGGGGTGAAGCGGCCCCATCCTCGACGGTGTGAAAGCTGGGGGCTATACCCAATCCGTTCTGTCGTTTCCGTTGGTTCGATCCGAGATACAGCAAGTCATGGCGCCGCCGACCGATCTTTTCCAAAGTGCTTTCGCGGCGTTTCAGCAGGGGAGGCTCCAAGAGGCCGAGCGCGATCTTCGCCGTATCCTGCGTAAGGCGCCCGATCATGTCGGGGCGCTGAATGTCCTCGCGATCGTTCTTGTGACGCTGCAGCGGCATGCCGAGGCTGAGCCGCATCTGAAAGCGGCGCTTCGGCTGCAACCACGCTCGGATGTGACGTTCTATAATTATGGCCTCGTGCTGAAGGCGCTGAACCGGCCCGATGAGGCCTTGCAGCGCTTCTCCGATTCGCTGGCGCTTAATCCCGGCAATGCCGAGACGCTGAACAATCGCGGCACCGTCTTCAACGACATTCGTGACTACGCCGCGGCCCTCGCGGATTTCGACCGCGCGCTGACCCTGAATCCCCGCCAACCTGCGGCGCATTTCAATCGCAGCAAATCGCTGGCCGAATTGGGGCGTTATGATGAGGCGCTCGCGGCGTGCGATGCTGCGCTCGCGCTGCAGCCTGATATGGCGGAGGCATGGTTCGGGCGCGGCTTCATCTTCGGCAAATTGCGCCGGCCTGCCGAAGCCGCTTCTGCCTATCAGCAGGCCAAGGCGCTCAATCCTGATCTGCCTTTGCTCAAGGGGAATTTGCTGCATCAGAAGATGTTGATCTGCGACTGGGATGGCTTCGACGATCAGGTCCTCGCGATCGAAGCTGATCTCCAGACAGGAAAACTCGCAGCCGAGCCTTTCGGCTGGCAGGGAATCGCCAGATGCGAGGGGAGCATGCAGTGCTGCGCCCAACTCACCAATGCTGCGCAGTTCGGCAGGACCCCGCCTCTGCAAGATGCGCGTCCGGTTGCCGCGAACGGCAGAATTCGGATCGGCTATCTGTCCGGTGAATTCCGCGAACAGGCCACCTCCCTGCTGCTGGTTGGTGTTCTCGAAAAACACGACAAGGATGCCTTCGAGGTCGTCGCCTTCGATAACGGCTTTGACGATGGTGGCCCCACACGTCGGCGCATTGCCCAGGCAGTGGATCGCATCGTGGATATTTCAACAATGAGCGATGTTGAAGCGACAGCCGCGATCCGCGCGCAAGGCATCGATATTCTCGTCAATCTCAACGGCTATTTCGGCGCACAGCGCAACGGCGTTTTTGCCCGTCGCGCGGCGCCGATCCAGGTCAATTACCTCGGCTTTCCCGGTACGCTTGGCGCCAAATTCATGGACTACATTATCGCTGACGCTCATGTGTTGCCGGCCGAGAATCGCCGCGCCTATAATGAGAAGGTCGTTTGGCTTCCGCATTGCTATCAGGCCAATGACGATCGCCGCGCCATCTCAACCGAGCATCCAACGCGGGAAGACTGTGGCCTGCCATCCAGTGGCTTTGTGTTCTGCTGCTTCAACAACGCCTACAAGATAACGCCACAGGTCTTTGATCGCTGGATGCGCATTCTTTCCGCCGTCGAAGGAAGTGCTCTCTGGCTGCTTGACGACAGCGAGACGGCCGTCGCCAATCTACGCGGTGAAGCTGAGAAGCGCAGCGTCGATTCAGCGCGGCTGATTTTTGCGAAGCGGTTGCCACCGCCCGATCATCTGGCGCGGCATCGCTGTGCCGATCTATTCCTCGACACGCTGCCCTATAATGCCCACACCACTGCCAGCGACGCGCTTTGGGCCAGTCTGCCGTTGCTGACTTGCGAGGGCAGCCGATTTGCTGGGCGTGTGGCTGCGAGCATGCTCCGTGCGCTCGATCTGCCGGAATTGATCACACGCAATGGCAGCGAATTCGAAAGCCGCGCGATTGAACTGGCCCAGCATCCCGCCCAATTGCATGAGATACGCGCGAAGTTGGCCGATCGCCGTCTGGCCACACCATTGTTCAATACGCTCAAAACGACCCGGCACATCGAGGCCGCTTTTCGCACCATGAGGGAGCGCTGGGCGGCCGGTTTGGCGCCGCAGCATTTTGCTGTGGCGCCATAACCCGCAAACAATAAAAGTGATTAACTGACTAGATCAGGTATTGCACTCAACGATCTGGCTCATGTAATCTTTTTTTGCGCAGCCGTTGATTTCACGGCCCGGTCTTTTCGAAGACACGCAGACTTTGTGTAGACCTCCGAAGCCATCGGCGATGCCCCGCCGGTGGCTTTTCGGCTTTAAAAGGTGGATGCCCCTCTGGTCGGCGTGAGCGATGGATTCGCGAATCAGAATTCTCGTGGGTCGGTAGCAAGGTAGGCTTTTGTGGGGCTGCCCTTAACTGCTTGTTAACGCCTCATTTCGCCGTCTGCCAAGCGGTCTCCGATTCGGCCAACCCTCTCAAAACGCAGCGGAATCGCTGCCCGGGTGATTGGCAATGTCAGCTTGTTTCCGACGCATTCGTCTCACATTTGAGGCGAGTCAATTGCCCGCGCATAGCAGTTCTGCCACGCTATCTGGCAGAAATTGCTCATGAATTCTTGATTTTTGGAATTGTTGTGGCTAAAAAGCGCATACTGTGGAGAGTATGAATTATGGCGCATAACTACGCAATCAATGATGACGTCCACCACCAGCTGCAGGGTCCCCAGGGCCGCACCGGTGCTCGTGAGCGCGCGATTTACACCATCACCGGTCGCCTGCCGATCGAAGCCGATGGCCGCGCCCGTTACCGCATTCGCAGCAAAGCCGACAATGTCGAGCGCGTTGTGACCGAAGAGCAGATCAGCCCCCTCGGTTGATGTTTCCGCTGGCTGCCATCGGCGGTTCCGATGGCGAGGCCGGCACCCACTTCCTTCCTCCTTTCATCACTATTCGTTGCAGGCTCGGCCATTCGGTCGGGCCTCAATGTTTTTGTTTATGGTACCTGCGTCATCGCGCCGCCTGCTGCGGGTTGCAGCAAGCGCAAGCTGCGCCTTATGTTGATGCGCGGGGACGGACATTTCCAAGCCACTCACGCATTTGCGTGCCGGACCTCGCAGTCAAAGTGGCGGCCGGAGCGAAACGCCCTTGATCGATAAGCTCGAACTACTGCTGTCCCTTGCCAAGGAGCGCCATTTCGGCCGCGCCGCGGAGGCCTGCGGCGTCACCCAGCCGACCATGTCCACCAGCCTGAAGCAGCTGGAAGATATGCTCGGCGTCATGCTGGTGCAGCGCGGCTCGCGTTTCCAGGGTTTTACGCCGGAAGGCGAGCGGGCGCTGGACTGGGCCCGCCGCATCGTCGGCGATACCCGTGCCATGAAGCAGGAGATCAACGGCCTCAAGGACAGCCTGTCCGGCGAGATCCGGATCGCGGCGATCCCGACAGTGCTCGGCATGGTGGCGTCGCTCACCACGCCGTTCCGCGCCAAGCATCCGGACGTCCAGTTTCGCATCGTGTCCTGCACCTCGGCGGCTGTACTGGGCCTGCTGGAAAATCTCGAGGTGGATGCCGGCCTGACCTATATCGAGAACGAGCCGCTCGGAAAGGTGCGCTCTATTCCCCTTTATAAGGAGAGCTACCGTCTCCTGACCTCGCCGGATGGCATGTTCGGCGACCGCAAACAGGTGACCTGGGCCGAAGTCGGCCAGGTGCCGCTCTGCCTGCTGACGCCGGACATGCAGAACCGCCGGATCATCGATCGGGCGCTGAAATCCGTTGGCGCCGAGGCCAATCCGACGCTGACCTCGAACTCGATCATCGTGATTTACACCCATGTGAAGACTGGCCGCTGGGCCAGCGTGATGCCGGCCAAGCTGGCTGAGACGCTGGGTCTGACGGCCAGCGGCTCCGTGCGCATGATCCCGATCGTCGATCCGATCGTGAACTATGGCGTTGGCCTGGTCGTGCCGCAGCGCGATCCGATGACGCCGCTGGTGGCGGCTTTGGTGCAGGTCGCCCGCGAGGTGGCGCCGTCGCTGGAAAGCTGAGATTTCCCGCACGCCGCCGTCATGGTGAGATGCGCGCCCTTGCGCGCCTCGAACCATGAGTGACTTGGCTCCCGCGTTTCAGGGCGATCCTTCGAGGCCCGCTGCGGCGGGCGCCTCAAGATGACGGCGGAGCTGGCGGCAGCAAGGGCGCGGTTGCGACTAAAGTCTCCTCGCTTTCGCCTTACATGCGGCAGGCGGTCGCGGCTATCTCGTTCAAATTGAAAGTCTTTATCGACTGTCGATATCTTTTCCGTATCGCAGCATGAGACAGCTTTATTGATCTTTGGATCGATTCCAATTCCAATCGCGTTTCTACCAATAACGCGATCGAGTACCCGGGATGAACGCTGTCTACGAACCATGGAGCGCCGCGCGCGGCACCGAGATCATCGAGGCTCATGCCCATATCGAGGGCGGGGTGATCGTGACCCTGCATGCCATTCAGGACGCGTTTGGCTATGTCCCCGAACCCGCTATTCCGATGATCGCTCAGGCGCGCAACCTGTCTCGCGCCGAGGTTCATGGCGTTTTCACTTTTTATCATGACTTCCGGCACGAGCCGGCAGGCAAGCGCGTATTGAAGATCTGCCGTGCCGAGGCTTGCCAGGCCGCCGGTGGCGATGCGCTCGCTGCGCGCGCGGAGCAGAAGCTCGGCGTCAAGCTAGGCAACACGACTGCCGATGACCGTGTGACTCTGGAGCCGATCTATTGCCTCGGACTATGCGCCACGGCGCCGTCGGCGATGCTCGATGGCAAGCTCGTCGGCCGCCTCGATGAGAAGCGCATGGATGCGCTGGTTGCGGAGGCACAGCGATGACTTTGAAAATCTACATCCCCCGCGATGCTGCTGCCGTCTGTGTCGGCGCCGACGAACTCGTCACGGCTTTCGAAGCGCAGGCCGCAACGCGCAAACTCGATATCGAAATTATCCGCAACGGTTCGCGTGGCCTGCTCTGGCTCGAGCCGATGGTGGAAGTCGTCACGCCGAAAGGGCGCGTTGCTTTCGGTCCGGTCGAGGACAAGGACGTCGCCTCGGTGCTCGATGCGATGATCGCCGATGGCCCGCATGATCTGCGCCTCGGCATCGCCGATGAGCTACCGTGGCTCAAGAAGCAGACGCGTCTCACTTTCGTCCGCTGCGGTGTCGTCGATCCCCGCTCGGTCGCCGATTACGAAGCGCATGGCGGCTACAAGGGCCTCGCCCGCGCGCTGACCATGGATGGCGCCGGTATCATCGGCGATGTCACCACCTCCGGCCTGCGCGGCCGCGGTGGTGCAGGCTTCCCCACGGGCATCAAGTGGAAGACCGTCGCTGACGCTCAGGCTGATCGCAAATTCATCGTCTGCAATGCGGACGAGGGCGACAGCGGCACCTTTGCCGATCGCATGATCATGGAAGGCGATCCCTTCGTGGTAATCGAGGGCATGACCATTGCCGGCATCGCGGTGGGCGCCACCAAGGGCTACATCTATATCCGCTCGGAATATCCGCATGCCGTCGAGGCGATGAATGCGGGCATCCAGGCGGCAAAACGCGCTGGCTGGCTGGGCGATAAGATCAAAGGCTCGGCGCATTCGTTCGATCTTGAAGTCCGCGTTGGTGCCGGCGCCTATGTCTGTGGCGAGGAAACCTCGCTGCTGGAGTCGCTCGAAGGCCGCCGCGGTCTCGTTCGCGCCAAGCCGCCGCTGCCGGCGCATAAGGGTCTGTTCGGCAAGCCGACGGTCATCAACAACGTGCTGTCCTTCGCCGCCATCCCGTTCATTCTCGACAACGGCGCGAAAGCCTATGCGGATTACGGCATGGGCCGTTCGCGCGGCACCATGCCGATCCAGCTCGCCGGCAATGTGAAGTTCGGCGGCCTGTTCGAAGTCGCCTTCGGCATCACGCTGGGCGAACTCGTCGACGACATCGGCGGCGGCACCTTTACCGGCAAGCCGGTGCGCGCCGTGCAGGTGGGCGGCCCGCTCGGTGCCTATTTCCCGCGCGAACTTTTCGACACGCCGTTCGACTATGAAGCCTTCGCCAAGCGCGACGGCCTGATCGGCCATGGCGGCATCGTGATCTTCGACGACACCGTCGATATGTCGAAGCAGGCCCGCTTCGCCATGGAATTCTGCGCCATCGAATCCTGCGGCAAGTGCACGCCGTGCCGCATCGGCTCCACCCGCGGTGTCGAGACCATCGACAAGATCCGCCGCGGTGAACGCGTCGCCGAAAA
>CALRZK010000089.1:0-8492 GCA_943372615.1 Bradyrhizobium ivorense
CAGCTGAGGTACTAATTCGACAGTTTTCTTTAAATGCCTGAAATGCGCTTGCCGTGCGTCCAGGTGGTCGATGCCCCAGTCGCTCCGTTCAAAAACGCTCTCCCTCTCGGCCTCGTCAAAGCCCTGCTTCAAAACAATCGTGAACATCGAAGAACTTCCGCTGATACGCCAATGTTCTTGGTTTGGTCCAATTGAGTCAATGGGGGCGTGTTGATTTTGTTCATCTTTTAGGTGGCAAACTTTCAGGGGACGAACTATGCCGGTGCCCACAGCCGGTCATGGGATCGAAGTGAGCGGCACCAATTACCTCATCCCGGTCGATGCCAAGCTGACATGGCCAAGACGGTGGCAAGCCGGTCCGTCGGCCGAGGGCTCGCCCGGATCGAACCCGAAACGAGCGCAACCCTGGTGGCCTATGCGGCCAAGGCCGGGCAGGTGGCCTCGGACGGCGTCGCCGGCCAGCCCAATAGCCCCTTTGCCACAGCGCTGATCCGGAACATGGGCAAGCCCGGCGTCGAAATCCGAAAATTCTTCGGCCTGGTTCGCGATGACGTGATGGCCTCGACGGGCAACAGCCAGGAGCCGTTCGTTTACGGTTCGCTGGGCGGCGATGACTATTTCCTCCGCAAACCGTGATGATCATGTCGCAGGGTGGTTGCTGGCAATTGGCCGGCGGCTCTGGCAAGACGTCACGCCATGGCAGACGCTTTTCACGGCCTCACAGAATTCGTGAGGGTGCATCAGGCCTGGGCCGCCCCCATCGTCCTGATCCTTGCTTTCTGCGAGTCACTCGCATTCATCTCGTTGCTGGTCCCGGCATGGGGCGCGCTGGTTGCGATCGGCGCGCTGGTGGCTGCCAGCGATCTCAGCGTGTGGCCGGTGCTGATCGCCGGCGCCATCGGCGCTGCCCTGGGTGACTGGCTGTCCTACTGGTTCGGCTACAAATACAAGGACCGCGTTGCCCAGATGTGGCCGCTGTCAAAGTATCCGACCCTGTTGCCGCGCGGCGAAGCTTTCATTCAGAAATGGGGCGTCCCGAGTATCTTCATCGGACGCTTTTCCGGTCCGCTTCGTGCGTCCGTGCCGCTGGTGGCCGGGATTTTTGAAATGCCCTATTGGCGCTTCCAGTTCGCCAACTTCACGTCTGCCTTTGTCTGGGCCGGCGTCCTCATCATGTGCGGCGATGCACTCTCGGTCGCAGCAGAATGGGCGCTCAAACTCAAATAGTAATCCTGGAATAATCCCAGCGTCGAGGTGTTGACCCCGCGCAGGGCGATCTGCCGTCTCGCGCCGTTGTCAAACCGCTGATAAAGATCGCTGCGACATTTGCCCGGCATCATGCTGGTCAGTTTCACTGGAGGGATGGACCATGGACTTGTCACGTCGTCAGGCTCTCACCGGCGCAGCCGCGCTTGCTGCAACGCCGCTTATTTCTTCTTCTCCCGCCCAGGCCGCCGCGCCGCTCGCCGACAAACAGGCGCCCAGCTTCTATCGCTACAAGGTTGGCGATGCGCAGGTGAACGTCATCTCGGATGGCGCCAATACATTCCCGCTGGCCGACACCTTCGTGCTCAATGCGAAGAAGGATGAGGTCAACGCGCAGCTCGAAAAGTCCTTCCTGCCCAAGGACAAGATGACCATCCACTTTGCTCCGTTGGTGATCAACACCGGTGGCAAGCTGGTGGTGATCGACACCGGCAATGGCCCCGGGGCTTTCGCCGCAACCAAGGGTAATGTCGGCCAGTTCGCCAACAACATGGCCGCTGCCGGTATCGACGCCAAGAATGTCGACATGGTCGTGATCTCGCATTTCCACGGCGACCACGTGAACGGTCTGCTCGCTGCCGATGGCACGCCGGCTTTCCCGAATGCCGAGGTGCTCGTCCCGGCCGCTGAGTGGAAGTACTGGAATGATGATGGCGAGATGGCCAAGGCCGCGAATGATCGCATGAAGGGCCTGTTCGCCAGCAACCGCAAACTCTTCAATGACGGCCTGAAGAAGAAGGTCACGCCCTATGAGTGGGGCAAGGATGTCGCGCCGGGTCTGCTCGCTATGGAGGCCGTCGGCCACACGCCAGGCCATACCGCCTTCGTCCTGTCCTCGGGCAGCGACAAGCTGTTCATCCAATCGGATGTGACCAACCATCCGGCGCTGTTTGCGGCCAACCCGGGCTGGCACCTGATGTTCGATCAGGATCCGGCGCAGGCCGAAGCCACCCGCCGCAAGGTCTATGACATGCTGGTGGCCGAGAAGATGCGCGTGCAGGGCTTCCATTATCCGTTCCCGGCCAATGGCAATGTGGTGAAGGACGGCAACGGCTATCGCATTGTGCCGTCGCCGTGGAGCCCGGTGTAAGCCGCGTCGGCTTTTCGAGCGATCCTTGAAGGTAATGCAGTTCTGCATTACCTTTGAGGCGCATGGAGGTCGGATCAATGACGGTACTGACAGTCACAGCACGGGGCCAGGTTACGTTTCGAAAGGACGTGCTCAAGCACCTCGGTATTGAGCCGGGGGACAAGATCAGGCTCAATCTTCTGCCGAATGGCCGTGCGGAGCTGAAAGCCGATCAGGGAAAGGGCTCGTGGGACGAGCTCAGTGGCTTTCTGAAAGGCAAGACGAATGGCGTTCGGTTGACGATCGACGAACTCAACGAAGCGATCGCTGATGCCGGTGCGGCTGCCGGCATGCGTGGCCTCCGACGCAAGTGAAGATTGGCGTCGATACCAACGTGCTGTTGCGTTTCGTCGTCGGAGACGATGAGCTGCAACAACGACATGCGGCGCAAACGTTGAAGACAGCTGACCTTGTTGCTGTCAGCGTTCAAACGCTCTGTGAGTTCGCCTGGGTGCTCGATCGAACTTATCGCGTCGACCGGGCGGCTGTTGGTGAGGCGATCCGTCATATTCTCGATATGCGCAATGTCGTGACCGAACGGGCTACGATCGAGGCGGGGCTGGCTGTTCTCGATGCCGGTGGTGACTTCGCCGATGGCGTCATCGCCTTCGAAGGGCGTTGGCTCGGGGGCGAGGTCTTTGTGTCGTTTGACAAGAAGGCAGTCAAACTCATCAGCGCCCAAGGCTTCGCGGCCCGGTGGCTACCCTGAAATAACAACCTTGACGTTTCCCGCCTGCGCCTCTATGTCCGCGGCCATGATCCATTTCGTGACCAGCACCATCGCCCGCCGTCGCCGCATTCCCGCGGCAGCAGGCGCTCGTCTCTAAGGATCGCCTCACTGCCGCCGGATACGGTCCGCGGCAGTCTCTCTCCCCAAACAGCAGCGCGATCGATCCGGCGGCCTTCAACCCAGAAGGAGCCTGATATGTATACCCCGCCGAAATTCCAGACCGACCGCAGCAACGCGTTGGCGTTCGCGGACGCGCGTGGCTTCGGCACGATATGCGCCTTTGACGGCCGCAAGCCGGTCGCATCTGCCGTGCCGTTCTGCCTCGATTACGGCAATGACGGTACGCCGCGGCTCGCCTTCCATCTCGCCCGGCAGAACCCGCTGCTGAAGCTTGCCGATGGTGTGACGCCATGGGCCATGGCCGTCACTGGCGCCGACGCCTATGTCTCCGCCGACTGGTATGTATCCCCCGATCAGGTGCCGACCTGGCTCTATCAGGCGGTGCATCTCACAGGACCGGTGCGGCTTCTGTCCGATCGCGAACTCGGCCCACATCTTGACGCGCTGAGCGCCAGGTTCGAAAGCTGGCTTGCGCCGAAGAAGCCCTGGACCTCGGATAAAATGGCGAAGGGGCGACTCGAGGCGATGCGGAAGGCGATTGTCGGCGTCGTGATGGCGGTGGATGAGGTGGAGGGCAGCTTCAAGCTGAATCAGCACAAGTCCGATGCCGATCATCTAGCTGTCATGAGCGCGCTGGCCATGCGGCCGGAGCCGGACGCCATTGAGATTTCGGACGCGATGCGCAAATTACGGCCGCATTTGTTTGCGGAAGAGACGACACAATTGGCTGCTATGGCTGAGGCGGAAGGATTTATGGGATGAGCAACAAGAAGAAAATCGCCATTTTGGGCGCCTCTGGCTACACCGGCGCCGAACTGGTCCGGCTGTTGCTGCGCCACCCGAAGGTCGAGCTGAGCATTCTCACGGCCGACCGGCGCGCGGGCCAGCAGATGGGCGACGTGTTTCCGCAATTCGCGCCCTATGAGCTGCCGACGCTGGTGACCATCGACAGCGTTGACTGGACCACCGCCGGCATCGATCTGGTGTTCTGCGCGCTGCCGCACGCGACCACGCAGAAGGTGCTGCAGGACGTCCTCGCCAAGGCGCCGGAGACCAAGGTCGTCGATCTCTCCGCCGACTTCCGGCTCAGCGATCCCGCCGCCTATGCGAAGTGGTATGGCCACGAGCATCATGCGCTGGAGCTGCAGAAGGAAGCCGTCTATGGCCTCGTCGAGGTCTATCGGCGCGACATCAAGAAGGCGCGCCTCGTCGCCAATCCCGGCTGCTACACATCCTGCGCGCAGCTGCCGCTGGTGCCGCTGATCAAGGCCAAGGCGATCGAGACCGACGAGATCGTCATCGACGCCAAGTCCGGCATGACCGGTGCGGGCCGCTCCGCCAAGGAGGAGATGCTGTTCTCGGAAGTGTCCGATGGCTTCAACGCCTATGGCGTCGGCAAGCACCGGCACATGGCCGAACTCGACGAGCAGTTCTCCAAGGCTGCCGGCAAGGAAGTCATTGTCAGCTTCACGCCGCATCTGCTGCCGCAGAACCGCGGCATCCTCTCGACGATCTATGTCCGCGGCCGCCGCGGCAAGACCGCCGAGGAGCTGCACGAGATCCTGGTGAAGCAGTACGAGAAGGAGCCGTTCGTCTATGTGCTGCCATTCGGCAAGACGCCACATACACGGCATGTGCGCGGCTCCAACATGACCTTTATTGGTGTCGCCGCGGACCGTATCCCGGGCCGCGCGATCATCGTCTCCACCCTCGACAACCTCACCAAGGGCGCGTCGGGGCAGGCGGTGCAGAACATGAATCTGGTGCTGGGTTTTGCCGAGACGCTGGGTATCGATCAGCCGGCGATGTTCCCGTAAGCGCTGCGCGTGGCTAGTGAGACAAGCGGAACGGCCCGGATTTCGATCCGGGCCGTTCTCTATTGAGGCTGTCCGATCACAGATCGCGCATCATCACGATCGAGGTCTGCCTGAAGCCGTGCTGCTCAAAGAAGTGGTGGGCGCGATAATTGTCGACGCCGCTCTCCAGGAAGAAGCGTGTCACGCCGCGGGCGCGGCACTGCTCGGCGAGCCAGTCGAACAGTGCGCTGCCGAACCCTTGGCCACGTACAGACGGCGAAAACAGCACGTCATGGATAGTGGCAAATGGCTGTTCCGGATTGAGCCGGGAGATTTCTACCAAAGCGAATCCAACGATGGTGCCGTTCTGCGTCGCGGTTGCTACCATCGTCTGGTCGCCGGACGTATTCGCGAGTAGCCCTGTGACATATGTCCGCGCTTTCGCAGCGCGATCGGCAGCCCAGCTGCCGATGTCTTCTGCCACGCCGTATTGCAGCTCCGAATGGGAGATGTAAGCGGGGTCGTCATAGGCCAGCAGGATGCCGAGAATGGCGTCGGTCGCGGTCGCGTCATGGCACCAGGCGAATTGAACCGGATGCGTCGGAGATGGTTCGGAACACATTGTCGTCCTGTCGGCTGAAACGGATACGCATTGGATGATGCGCGTCCGCTATCCATACCAAGTGCCGGATCGATCGTGGCGCGACAAATGAGCTGCGCGCCAAAAACAAAACGACCCGGATTTCCATCCGGGCCGTTTCTCATTTCAGGTCAGGCGGCGCTTACGCGACAGCCTTCTTGTCGGTCGCGACTTCCGAGATCGTCTTCAGGATCTGCGAAGCGATCTGGTAGGGGCAGCCCTGGGAGTTCGGGCGGCGATCTTCCAGATAGCCCTTGTAGTCGTTCTTGACGAAGGAGTGCGGGACGCGGATCGAGGCGCCACGGTCAGCAACACCGTAGGAGAACTTGTTCCACGGCGCGGTCTCGTGCTTGCCGGTCAGGCGCTTGTCGTTGTCCGGACCGTAGACATTGATGTGGTCCATCATGTTCTTGTCGAACTGGGCCATCAAAGCTTCGAAGTAGGCCTTGCCGCCGACCGTGCGCATATATTCGGTCGAGAAGTTGGCGTGCATACCCGAGCCGTTCCAGTCGGTGTCGCCGAGCGGCTTGCAGTGGAACTCGATATCGATGCCATACTTCTCCGTCAGACGGAGCAGCAGGTAGCGTGCGATCCACATCTCGTCGGCGGCGCGCTTGGAGCCCTTGCCGAAGATCTGGAATTCCCACTGGCCCTTGGCCACTTCGGCATTGATGCCTTCGTGGTTGATGCCGGCGGCGAGGCAGAGGTCGAGATGTTCTTCGACGATTTCACGGGCAACCGAACCGACATTCTTGAAGCCGACGCCGGTGTAATAGGGGCCCTGCGGAGCCGGGAAGCCGTCAGCCGGGAAGCCGAGCGGGCGACCGTTCTCGTAGAAGAAGTATTCCTGCTCGAAGCCGAACCATGCGCCGGCATCGTCGAGAATGGTGGCGCGGTGGTTGGACGGATGCGGGGTGACGCCATCGGGCATCATGACTTCGCACATCACCAGCACGCCGTTGACGCGGGCGGCGTCCGGGAACACGGCGACCGGCTTCAGCACGCAATCCGAGGAGCGGCCTTCGGCCTGCTCGGTGGACGAGCCGTCGAAGCCCCACAGCGGCAGCTGTTCGAGCGTCGGGAAGGCGTCGAAATCCTTGAGCTGGGTCTTGCCACGCAGGCTCTGCGTCGGCTTGTAACCATCGAGCCAGATATACTCGAGCTTGTACTTGGTCATTCAGGTCTCTCACGAGTTAGCGAAAGGAGTGAACCCCGGCAGGAGTAAACTCTGGACGGTGCCGGGATCGGAAGTTCCATCGCCCGGCGGCGCTGCTTTATAAGCACGTAGTATGCCAACTTGTCGCGGTGCAACGGTTTTGTGACGGAAAAATTAGCCGGCGGTTACGCCGTCCACAGACCGTCTGCTCCGGCTATCGGTGACCGAGATTCGTGCCGGAATCTTCCTGAAATCTCAGTGTTTTGCCTGTCCTACGAAAGTACCGTCTGCTCAAATCAGTTGCATCGTCATTTTTCAAGGAACTTTTGTGCCTCTCGGACGCTCATTCACCTGGTGTAGAGCCGACCTGTCACCGTGAAAACCTGCGTGCCTAAGGCGCATGCGTTCGATCTGCGCATATTGTCGGCAATTGCCTGCTTTTTTGAAGGCAGTTGGCACAAACCACGGGCGGGCCTGTTACATTTCAGCGTCTGACGGCCAAACCGACACAAAAACACGTCAGGCAGGAGATCCAGGAGATGAGAATAAGCAATCATTCCGGTCAACAACAGCCGACCGCAACCATCTATCAGTTCCCGGTGGGCGGCCGCGCGGCGCTTGAGCGACGTCCGGGCGAAATCAAGCCGGTCGATTTCAGTGCCTATCCCGCCGTGGATTTCGGCTCAGGCTGGTATCACGACGATGCCATCGCCGAAGACAAGCGGAAGGTGGAGCATTGAGAGCATCAGGCGAAGTGGGAGACCAAGGGTCGAGACAGCAATGTTTCGGCCCTTTTTCGTGGGCGCTTCAGGTACCGAAAATTGACCATCCCAGTCGCCGGGTCAGCTCTTCCAACGCGATCCGCCCAAGATGCGAATTGCCATGGTGATCGAGCCCTGGTGCCCAGACCGCGATTGACGCTTTGCCGGGCGCCACTGCGATAATGCCGCCGCCAACACCGCTCTTGCCGGGCAGGCCGACGCGATAGGCGAATTCGCCGGAGCCGTCATAATGGCCGCACATCAGCATCAGCGCATTGATGCGGCGGGCGCGTTCGGATGACACTACGGAAAGACCAGTGCTCGGATTGCGGCCGGAATAAGCGAGAAACCGCGTCGCCATCGCCAACTGCCGGCACGACATGGCAATGGCGCAGTGATGAAAATAGACGCCAAGCGTGAAATCGACGGGGTTGTTGATGACGCCGAACGACTTCATGTAGTTCGCCAGCGCCGTGTTGCGGAAGCCTGTGCGCTTCTCAGAGGCCGCCACAGTCTCGTCGATGACGATGCTGCTGTCCCCCGACAAGAACTGCATAAAGCGCAGGATCTCGCCGATGGCCTCGCGCGGTTGGTGACCCGACAGGATCACATCGGTGACGGCGATCGCGCCCGCATTAATGAAGGGGTTTCGCGGCACGCCGCGCTCGCGCTCGAGCTGGACGATGGAGTTGAATGGATTGCCCGAGGGCTCGCGGCCCACATGCTTCCACAGGCGGTCGCCGACCATGCCGAGCGCCAGCGTCAGCGTGAACACCTTTGAGATGCTCTGGATCGAGAACGGCACGTCGGCATCACCGCCGGCAGCGACATTGCCGTCGGCATCCACCACCACCAACGCAAACTGGTTGGGATCGACGCCTGCGAGTTCGGGAA
>CALRZK010000090.1:0-8487 GCA_943372615.1 Bradyrhizobium ivorense
TGCGCGCGGCCGTGCCATCGTTGTCGCCCGGCAGAACACATGTTTGCTGTGCCATAGCGGTCCTTTCGCCGAGCAGAAATTCCAGGGCAATCTCGCTCCGGATCTGACGGGCACTGGCGCGCGCTGGTCCCAGGGCCAATTGCGGCTCCGATTGGTTGATGCATCACGCCTCAATGCGGTGACGATCATGCCGGCATATTATCGGACCGAAGGGCTTGAGCGCGTCGGCGCGAACTGGCGCGACAAACCGATCCTGTCGGCGGAGCAGATCGAGGATGTGGTGGCCTATCTCGAGACACTGAAGGACCCATGACGCAGACAGCAGCGATGCACAAACTCGACGATGCGGATCGCCGGCGACTGTTGGCTTTTGGCGCTGGCGCCGTGGTGGCTCTGGTCGGTCTCCGCCCGGCGCAAGCGACGCCTGACATGATGAAGGCGGCCATCCGCGATGTCGTCAAGGGCGCGGTTGTCCGCAGTGGAAAGGTGAAGCTCGACGTGCCGCCGCTCGTGGAGAACGGCAACACCGTTCCGCTCACGGTGTCCGTGGAGAGCCCAATGACCGAAGCCGAGCATGTGGTCAGCATCCATATCTTCAATGAGAAGAATCCGCAGCCGAATGTCGGCAACTTCTACATCGGTCCGCGCGCCGGACGGGCGCAGGTGTCGACGCGCATCCGGCTCGCCGATACGCAGACGCTGACGGCCATCGCGAAACTCTCCGATGGCTCGTTCTGGTCGGCTACTGCGGATGTCGTGGTGACGCTCGCGGCCTGCACCGAGGAGGCGAGCTGATGGCGGCTGCATTGATCAATGTGCCGGCGACGGCGAAGCGCGGTGACATTATCGAGATCAAGGCGTTGATGTCGCATGTCATGGAAACCGGCTATCGCCACACCGAGACGGGTGAGGTCATCCCGCGCAACATCATCACCAGCTTTACTTGTCACTATAACAGCGTCGAGGTGTTTCGCGCCGATCTGTTTCCAGCCTCGTCGGCCAATCCGTTCATTTCCTTTTTCACAACGGCCACCGAGAGCGGGACGTTCGAATTCAAATGGATCGGCGATCGCGGTTTTCAGGAAACCGCCTCGGCGAACATCATCGTTTCATGATCGTGATGCGTGCGATCAGTTCGCTGCTGCTTGTATGGTTGGCGACGCCGCTGCCCAGCGAGGCTGCCGAGATCGCGCCCGACCAGCGCAGATCCGGATCGACGTTCATGGCGCCGGAGACGCGGGCCATGCAAGACGACGACACATCCAATCCCGGAATGTTGTGGGTGCTGGATGGTCAGGCGCTATGGAAGGCGAAGCGTCATCCATCGGAGAAGTCCTGCACGGATTGCCACGGCGACATCAGCGCCATGCGCGGCATCAGCGCAAAATACCCGGCCTTCGATGAGCTGTTGAAGCGACCAGTCGATCTCGAGCAGCGGATCAATCTCTGTCGCACACGCCATCAGGACGAGGCGCCGCTTGCCGATGAAAGCCGCGAATTGCTGGCATTGACCGCATTGATCGGGCGCCAGTCTCGCGGGCGCCCGATCGAAGCCGGCAGCGATCCGCGGCTGGCAAGTTTTGTGGCAAAGGGGCGTGATCTGTTCATGCGCCGGCAGGGACAACTCAATCTTGCCTGCAGCAATTGCCACGACGATAACTGGGACCGGCAACTGGCCGGTTCGTCCATCACCCAGGCGCATCCGACTGGGTATCCGATCTATCGGCTGGAGTGGCAGGGCCTCGGATCGCTCAAGCGCCGCTTGCGTAACTGCATGATTGGTGTCCGCGCCCAGCCTTATGCCTCGGACGCGCCGGAGATCGTCGAACTCCAGCTTTATCTCGCCACGCGAGCTGGCGGCATGACCATTGAAACGCCGGCAGTACGTCCGTGATCTCGGAGTGGAGGCAGGACCACTTGGTCTGCCGTCACGACAAGCTGGCGTTATATTTTGGATGCGTGCACCGCCGCACAGCGCCTGTGGCAACGTCGCCGCAGGGCACTGATGGCAGCGACGTTTTCCGCATCCCGAAATCAAGCGCTCTGTTTCGCACCTGCTTGAACGGGATAGCCCTCATGCTCACAAAGCAGTGCATTCGGGAGCATTTTCCTGTAATCGCTCACGTCACACATTCGCCCTGGCGGACGTGACGAAGCAACGTATCAGGAGGAATGCATGCCGGCTCTGCCACTTTCGGGCATCAAGGTTATCGATATGACGCGGGTGCTCGCCGGCCCGATCGCTGGTCAGATGCTGGGTGATCTCGGCGCTGAGGTCATCAAGATCGAACGCCCTGGAACCGGCGACGATTCCCGCGCATTTGGTCCTCCTTATCTGAACGATCCGGACGGCAGCCGTCGCGACAACGGGTTCTATCTCTGCGCCAACCGCAACAAGAAGTCGGTCACAGTCAATGTCGCCAAGCCTGAAGGCCAGGCGATCATTCGCGAACTCGCCAAGACCGCCGACGTGCTGTTGGAGAATTACAAGGTCGGCGACCTCAAGCGCTACGGCCTCGACTACGACGCGATCAAGGCTATCAATCCGCGCATCATCTACGGCTCGGTGACGGGCTTCGGACAAACCGGTCCCTATGCCACGCGCGCCGGCTACGACGCGATCCTGCAGGCGATGGGCGGTCTCATGAGCGTTACCGGCCATCTCGACGGCGAGCCGGGCGAAGGCCCGATGAAAGTCGGTCCGTCCATTGTGGACTACATGACCGGCCTCAACACCACCATCGGGGTCATCTCGGCGCTCTATCACCGCAATGCCAATGGCGGCGATGGGCAGCACGTCGATGCCTGTCTCTTCGATACGGTGATCGCCTCGCTGTCGCACTGGCTGCAGCCCTATCTCATCCACGGCAAGGTCCCGCCGCGCCGCGGTACCTGGGGCAATGGCGGCATGCCTGCCGGCGTTTTCCGTTGCACCGATGGCGAGATCATGATCGTCAACGGCAATGACGGCCAGTTCCAGCGGACCTGCGAAGTGCTTGGCGAGCCGGACCTCGCGAAAGATCCGCGCTTCCTGAAGAACAATGATCGCGTTACCCATGGCAAGGAGATCATGGCCATCTATGCCGGGCTCTTCCTGAAGCAGCCGGTCGCCTACTGGCTGGAGCGCCTGGAGGCCGTCGGCGTGCCATCCGGCCCGATCAACGATTTCGATCAGGTGTTTTCGGACCCGCATGTCCAGGCCCGCGGGATGCGCGTGACCTCGGATCATCCATTCGATCCGGCGCTGTCGCTAGTCCGCAATCCGCTGAACTTCTTCGGTACGCCGATCACCGAATATCGCGCGCCGCCGCTGCTCGGCGCCAACACGGACGAAATCCTGTCCACCATCGGCTATGACGGTGCAAAGATCGACGAGCTCAGAAAGACGGGGATCGTCTAGACCGGCCGGGCAGGCGACCGATCACGCTACTCCGTGCATTCGCATGGAGACGAACGATTGCCTGCCCATGAAGACCCGTGCATCTCGTCTCACGGTGCTGCTGCGAGATAGACCTCTCCCAGCAGCGACGAATTCGACCACGGCACCTGCTTGCCTTTGGTCGCGGCGACGACCTCGGAACGCACCCTGGTCAGCATCTGCTGCAGCTCCAGGCCGGGCGTATTGATGTGGCGTGCGAGCGCGAGCGTGAAGGGACTGCCGGCTCCCTCGCCATCGAGTGCGACTTGTCCCGGCGCAGTTGCAAATGCGATCAGCGTTCCCGCTCCGAGCGTTCCGCCGCTGCTCAATCCGGCCTGCGGTGCGAGCCCGGAGCGTATGGCAACCGAGCGGCTGGCGGCTGAATCAGCAAGTGTCCTGGATGCAAACGGATTGTCGCGGCAGGCGTCGAGCACGATCACATTGGTGCGCAGCTTGTCGTCCAGGCCTGCCATGATGAAATCGAGATCGATCAGATCTTCAGTGAGACTCTTGCCACTGGCAAGCTGCGCATCGATCGGCACGAGATAATTCCTGCCATCGATCTGCATGCCGTGCCCGGCGAAGTAGATCAAGGTGATCTTCGCATGCGGCGCTTTCGCCAGAAAGTCCTTCACCGCGCGACGCATCGCATCGCTGCTCATGTCGATTCCTTCGGTGGTCTCGAAGCCGATGCTGCGCAGTTCCTGAGAAATCCGCCGTGCATCATTGGGCGGATTGGGGAGTGTGTTGGCGACGCGATAGGCACCGTTGCCGATCACCAATGCCAGCTTCTGCATCGGTGCCGCGGCTGCAGTTGGCGATGACGCGATGTCTTGCAGCGCGTTGTTCAATACCGCAAGGCGGGCAGTCGCGATCTTGTGATACCGCGTGGCATCGAAGATAGGGCTGCCGGGTTTGTTGGTGAAGCGGATCGATCGGGGCTGTTCGAGCGCACGCAGATAGGCCTGGCGTGCCTTCACGATGTCATAGTCGCTCTCGGCGAGTTGGCCCTGTGCGACGTAAATTTCAGCAATGCGGTTGTCGAGCGCCAGCGCATGCGCTAGCGCGGCCTGGGCTTCTTTCGAGTGCCCCATGATGCGATAGGTGATCGAACGGCCGGTCATTGCGCTCAGCTCGGTCGGATCGAGTTTCAGGGCGTCGTCGTATTCCTTCAACGCGCCGTCACTGTCGCCTTTGTCGCGCAGGATATCGCCGCGCACGGTCCGCGCCGGTGCGAAACGCGGTGCAAGCCTGATACAGGCATCGATGTCCTTGAGTGCGAGGTCGAGCGATCCAAGCACCCGATGAATGCCGGCGCGCGACCCGCGCGAACCGAACTGGCGATCATCCAGAGCAATCGACATATCCAGGTCTGCCAGTGCGGCCTGGTAGTCTTGTTTCTGCGTATGAGCCCAACCGCGATAGGCGAGATATTTGGCTTTATCAGATGTCGAAAGCCGCCGGCCACTCTGAAGGAGGTCGGTGCACGCTTTCATCTTGACGTCTGCATCGTTACTCTGCGTGCAGGCGGCATCTGCGCTGGTGGCGCGTGCGGGCGATGAACTTCCGAACGCCAACAAGCTCAGAAGGAGCAGCAGCAAATGCCGAAAACGATGCATGCATATCCTCGCAGTATCCGGTCAGGAGAAGATTACGCGCCGAAGCGATGACACTTCATCATTCCGTGAAGTTCAAAGCACAGAGCATCCTTTTTTGCCATGAATAGATTGACACAGGATACGTCGCGCGCGAATGCCGCAGGATCAGCCATCGCGCGATCCAGCACCATGGAATGTCCTCGCAATCCATTGCGTGCAGATGGCGCAAAGATGAAACCTGAGCCTTGAAAGGCATCGTTGTTCCATGACCAGCAACCTTCGCGTTCCTCCTTTCCTCGGCTATGACGCCATGATCGGGCGACTGGACTGGCCCGAGGCAGTGGAAGCATTGCGGATAGGCCATGGCTTGCCCGCGGCAGAGATCAAGGACGTCTTTCTCGGGCCGCCGACAGGCACGATGGTGAGCCGCTCGGCTTACATCGAAGGGCTGGGATACGGCGCCAAGACCTTTACAGTCCTCGACGCAAACGCGGCGCGCGGCATCCCGACAGTGCAGGGCGCCATGCTGGTCTTCGATAAGGACAGCGGCAGTCTCCGGGCCATCGTCGATAGTGTCCTGGTCACGGAATTCAAAACGGCCGCGGATTCCGTGCTCGGCGCCAGACTTCTCGCACGTCCCGACAGCAAGCGCCTGTTGATCGTCGGCGCAGGAACGGTCGCGACCAGCCTCGTGAAAGCCTATGCGGCGGCGTGGCCGGGACTTGAACGCATCTCGGTGTGGTCGCGCAGGCCGGAGCAGGCGCAGCAGTTGGTCGCTCGGCTCGGCGATCGCGGTATCGACTTGGTCGCAGTTTCGGACTTGAAGGCAGCGCTCGCCGAAGCCGACATCGTCAGCTCCGCCACGATGGCAAGACAGCCCGTCATCCTCGGCGAGTGGGTTCGGCCCGGCACCCATGTGGATTTGATTGGCGCTTTCAAAGCCGATATGCGCGAAGCCGATGACGCGCTGATGGCCAGGGCAGCTGTATTCGTGGACAATAGGGAGACAGCCGGTCACATCGGAGAGCTGATCGCGCCGATTGCCTCTGGAGCCATCACAGCCGATAGCGTGCTGGGCGATCTCTACGATCTGGTGCGTTCCGACGCTCGCCGGCGCCAGTCTGATCAGGAAGTCACGCTGTTCAAGAATGGTGGCGGCGCGCATCTTGATTTGATGATCGCGTCCTGGATGGTGCGGGTGATGGTGAGCTGAGCGACGCGCTTGCGCCACCACGACGTGTTCAGGTCCTCTAGATTGCTCGTGACCGCCCGTCAGTCAGAAGAATCTGATTCAAGTCGTGGTTGTCCTGAAGCATTTGCGATGCCGGCCTCAGGCTGCTCGGCGGGACCCGCCGGGCCGTCCCATTGGAGTGGGCATCCGATTATGCTAGGCGATCGCCTCATCGCAGGTCGATGGGTCGGGAATTTATTGTGCGCTCGCTTTTCACTGCTTTCAGTCTGGTAGCGGCACTGATTGTCGGTGGCTGTAGCGAGGTGTATGCGCGTGATGTCGTCGCGCAGGACACACGCAGATGGCTGTTTGATATGCCGTCGCAGCCCGTTGATGAGGCCATCTATCGCCTGGGTGTCGTCACGGGTGTGCAGATTTTTGCCGATGGCGGCGCTGTTGCAGGCCGCAGGTCGAAGGCCATTTCGGGGCGCTACACCGTTGAAGAAGCGCTTCAGCAGTCGTTGGTGGGAACCGGTCTTGTCGTTCGCCCCGCGGGCGCCGGCACAATGATGATTGTGCCCGGACTGGTGGGGGCCGAGGGCGAGGCGGTGCGTCAAGCCTATTCGATCGGTCTGCAGCGTGCCGCGATGATCGCACTCTGCCGCCATGACGATGCTAGTCTTGGCCAGTATCGCCTGGCGTTGCGCATCTGGATCGCCGAGCGCGGCTATCCCGAGCGTATTGATCTCTTGAGTTCGACCGGCGATGACGATCGCGACAGCCGCATCCGCCGGGCTCTGTTGGCGATGTCCACCGAGCGCCCGCCCTCCGCTTTGCCGCAGCCGGTTGTGATGGTCATCCTGCCGCGGACGCCGCAGGCCAGCGGCGATTGCAGCGCCGCCGACGCCGGCCCCGGCGGTAGCCGATAACGTCCTGTCACAATAGTTCCATAAAGACACCGGGGCGGCGGTGAGTGGCGTGCGCGTGTGGGACTCGAGTGGAATATCTGCCGAATGACGGAGAGCGGCCAGGCGCTGTTGCTGCAGACATTGCTGGACGATTACGCCCCGTTGCGCAGCCGGCTGGCGCGTCGGCTCGGATCGCCGGATGCCGCGGATGAAGTGCTGCAGGAAGCCTATCTGCGCCTCGGCAAGCTCGAGGATATCGGCACTATCCAGCATCCGCGCAGCTATCTATTTCGAATTGCACTGAATATCGCCGCCGACCGGCGCCGCTCCGAAGCGCGCCGGCTTGATCGCTCCGAGGTGGAGCTGCTGCTCCAGGTGGAGACCGACGAGCTCGACCCCGAGCGGATCGCCGCTGCACGTTCGTCGGTGCGCGGCCTCGCGCAAGCCCTGGAAGAGCTGCCCGCCCGCCGCCGGGCGATCTTTCTGGCCGCACGCACCGAAGGCAAGCCGATCGCGGACATCGCTGCCCGGTTCGGCATCTCGACGCGGATGGTGGAGCGCGAATTAAAACAGGCGCTCGACCATTGCCGGGCCCGTCTTGAAATAAATCTGTCGCAGACGTTCGGTTCTGGCCGTCCCATGACGTCTAAGGATTGAGGGGACATGCGCGACACCATTCACACATCTGGCTCACATGCCGCAACGGGCGAGGGCAGCCGCCTGAGCGCGGAGGCGACGGCGTGGCTGATCCGGCTCGCCTCCGGTGAGGCCACCACCGAGGATGCCGAGGCGCTGCAGCGCTGGCGCAGCCAGAGCCCCGCGCACCGCCAGGCCTTTGCCGAAGCGAAATTGCTGTGGCAGGTGCTTGGCCCGGCTGGCGATCTGGTCGGCGCAGATGCGCCTGCGTCCGCTGCCGTGGTCCCCTTGCGTCCCCGTCCGCAACTTGCGCGCCGCGCATTTCTCGGCGGTGCCCTGGCGGCATCGGTGGCCGCTGTCGGCTATGTCGGTTCGCGCCCGCCATTCCGTTTGTGGCCGTCGCCGGAAGAACTCACCGCCGATTATCGCACCGGCACCGGCGGGCGTCAGACATTGGCCATGGGCGAGGATGTCTCGATCATCCTCAACACCCAGACCAGTATCGACATGCGCGTGGCAAGTTCCGGCCGGCGCGGTTTTGAACTCATCGATGGCGAGGCCTCGATCACCGCCAAGGCTGGGTCGGATGTGGAGGTGGTCGCCGCCCATGGCCGCGCCACCGCATCGGCCGCGCATTTCACCATCCGCCGCGACAATGCGTCGGTGTGCATCACCTGCATGCAGGGCGAGGTCAGCGTCAGTCATCGCGACCAGCTCGCATCGGTGCGGCCCGGCCAGCAGGTGGTTTATGATGAC
>CALRZK010000091.1:0-8472 GCA_943372615.1 Bradyrhizobium ivorense
ATCCGCGCGTCCAATCCGTGCTCGGAATACATGTTCCTGGACGACACCGCGTGCAACCTCGCCTCGGCCAACCTGCTCACCTTCTACGATGTCGCCTCCTCGACCTTCGACATCCATGCCTATGAGCATCTCTGCCGCTTGTGGACCATGGTGCTCGAAATCTCGGTGATGATGGCCCAGTTCCCGTCGAAGCCGATCGCTGAACTCAGCTACGAATTCCGCACCCTCGGCCTCGGCTACGCCAATATCGGCGGCCTGCTGATGACCATGGGTCTCTCGTACGACTCGAAGGAAGGCCGCGCGCTGTGCGGCGCCCTCACCGCTGTGATGACCGGCGTCAGCTACGCGACCTCGGCCGAGATGGCCAAGGAGCTTGGCCCGTTCCCCGGCTACAAGAAGAACGCAGCCCATATGCTGCGCGTCATCCGCAATCATCGCCGCGCCGCCCATGGCGATGCCCACGGCTATGAGAAGCTGGCCGTCAGCCCGGTGCCGCTCGACCATGCCTCCTGCCCGCAGGCGGATATCGTGGAGCGCGCCAAGCTCGCCTGGGACAACGCCCTCGAACTCGGCGAACTCCATGGCTATCGCAACGCCCAGACCACCGTCGTGGCGCCGACCGGCACCATTGGTCTCGTCATGGATTGCGACACCACCGGCATCGAGCCCGACTTCGCGCTGGTGAAATTCAAGAAGCTCGCCGGTGGCGGCTACTGGAAGATCATCAACCGCGCCGTCCCGGCAGCGCTCCGCAAGCTCGGCTATAGCGAAGCCCACATCGCCGAGATCGAAGCCTATGCCGTCGGCCATGGCTCGCTGAGCAATGCGCCCGGCATCAACAGCTCGACGCTGAAGGCCAAGGGCTTTACCGACGAAGCGCTGAAGAAGGTCGAGGCAGCGCTCCCGACCGCCTTCGACATCAAGTTCGCCTTCAACAAGTGGACGTTTGGCGAGGACTTCCTCCGCGACACGCTGAAGATCGAGGCGGACGCCATCGCAGCCCCCGGCTTCGACCTGCTCGCAGCCCTCGGCTTCACCAAGCGCGAGATCGAGGCGGCCAATGTCCACATCTGCGGTGCCATGACCGTGGAAGGCGCGCCGCACCTGAAGGCCGAGCACTACAGCGTGTTCGATTGCGCCAATCCCTGCGGCAAGATCGGCAAGCGCTATCTCTCGGTGGAAAGCCACATCCGCATGATGGCGGCGTCGCAGCCCTTCATCTCGGGTGCGATCTCCAAGACCATCAACATGCCGAACGACGCCACGGTGGAGGACTGCAAGTCCGCTTACCTCTTGTCGTGGAAGCTCGCGCTGAAGGCCAACGCGCTCTATCGCGATGGTTCAAAACTCTCGCAGCCGCTCAACTCGCAGCTCATCTCCGATGAGGACGAGGACGAGGATGCGCTGGAGAACCTGATGGAGAAGCCGATGGCGGCCCGCACCGCCGCGATCTCCGAGAAGGTGGTCGAGCGTCTGGTCGAGCGCATCGTCGTCATGCGCGAGCGTGAGAAGATGCCGGATCGCCGCAAGGGCTACACCCAGAAGGCCGTGGTCGGTGGCCACAAGGTCTATCTGCGCACCGGCGAATATGATGACGGCCGCCTCGGCGAGATTTTTATCGACATGCACAAGGAAGGCGCGGCGCTCCGGTCGTTCATCAACAACTTCGCCATCGCCGTCTCGCTGGGTCTCCAGTATGGCGTGCCGCTGGAAGAATATGTCGACGCCTTCACCTTCACCCGCTTCGAACCCGCGGGCCCGGTGCAGGGCAATGACAGCATCAAGTTCGCGACCTCGATCCTCGACTACGTGTTCCGCGAACTCGCCGTCTCCTACATGTCGCGTTTCGATCTCGGCCATGTGGACCTCTCCGAGACCGGCTTCGATGCGCTGGGCAAGGGCGAGGACGAAGGCAAGGCACCGGATGAAGCGAGCAAATATGTCTCGCGCGGCCTCACCCGTTCGCGCACCGACAATCTTGTCGTCATGCGCGGCGGCGCCACCGCCGTCTCGGCCAACAACGACAGCGCCCCTGCCGGCGGCAGCCGCGTCACCGCCTTCGCCGGCGGCCATGCGGAAGGCGCCGTGGCACTGAAGACCGCAGAGCCGACGGTGGCCCTGTCACCGACCGAAAAGCTCGAGGCGCAAGCCTGGAGCAAGGCCGGCACTGCCGCAGCCGCTGCGCCTACGAAGGCGGAGCGTCGCGCGGAAGCCAAGGCCAAGGGTTATGAAGGCGACATGTGCGGAGAGTGCAGCAACTTCACGCTGGTGCGGAATGGCACGTGTATGAAGTGCGATACTTGCGGTTCGACTACGGGCTGCAGCTAAGAGAGCAACGAGAATTCAAGGGCCGCTCGAAAGAGCGGCCCTTTTGTTTGGTCGCAGACCAAGAAAAAGAACACTTAGAGAACAAAAAAAACTTATCACCAGTAGTATTGGCGGCAACGAGAAATCCCACCTTGCAAATATCTATCATGCGATAGGTTGGAATGATGTGATTCGGGACTGTTTAGATGATGTAGCAAAGCAACCAAATCGGAGGCCACCACGCGGGCATAGTTTGACGCGAGGTAGCTGGCTAGGAGCCAAATGAACCGACCTAATTTGAAAATTATCAATGGCAGCACGCGCTCACCCAGCCGGCTGGATTGGGCCAACGTCGAACAAGCATTGAGCTTTTGCGGCAGTACGGAAGATACTCGGACCGTCAAGTTTCAGCGACTGATACTCAATAAGCTCTTTAGTGTATCTCTTCTTGATGCTGACCAACAGATCACTGACGGTGGTGACGACTGCGGCATTGACTGTTTCTACATTGACTACAATGACAGCAAAATTCACCTAATCACGACAAAGACTGTCGACGCCTATGAAAAGGCAAACAAGAATTTCCCTGGCGTTGAAGTCCCCAAGCTCATTTGCTTCGTTAGAGACTTGGTCACAAAATCAGACAGTTTAGTCCTACGATGTAATCCATTGCTGCGAGCAAAGGTCACTGAAGCGTGGGACGCGATGGATCGCGGCCAAGTATTTGTGATCTGCGTCCAGATTTGCTCCAATCAGAGCAAGCTAATTGAGCGCGATTTCCGTTCACTTCAGGACGGGATAGCTCCGTACAAGGCCCTCGCCTTCGAGCACCCGTTAAGCCGTTTCTCGGACGAAGTTTCGAAGAACTGGTCACCACCGACTTCAAAAACATTGAAGTTTGTTGGGAGAGAACAGTTCGAACATGATCAGCAAGCTATTGGACAAGACAAGTCAGCAAAGTCCCTAATGGGAACCGTAAAGATTTCCGACCTCTGCGAACTCTTGCGCGACGAAAAGAATAACTTCATCGATGAAGATCTATTTCACGCAAACGTTCGAGGACACTTAGGAATTCAGAATCCCGTTAATAGGGAGATTGCAGACACGCTCGCCAAACGCGACAACCAGCGCTTTTTCTTTCTAAACAATGGCATAACGATCATTTGCTCGAAATATCATTATCAATCGGGCGAATTCCCGGCAACCCTCATTCGGCCACAAATCGTCAACGGACGGCAGACTGCTGAGACCATTTTCGCTGCGCACAAGCAAAACCCCTCCCGTGTTGGCGCCCTTGATGTGTTTGTCCGCGTCATTGAGACGTCCGACCCAGATTTGATCGAAGAGGTTTCCGTCGCCACAAATAGTCAATCCAGAATTGGCGCGCGAGACCTCCGTGCAAACAACTCAATTGCAAAGAAACTCGGAGCCGGCCTACATCATCTTGGCTATTACTACGTGCGAAAACGCGGTGAGATTTCCACCTATCCGCCAGAGAAGACGATCGATGCACTAAGAGCAGCTCAGCTCATTCTGGCATACCTGAAGGGCCTGCCAGAAAAAGCAAAAACTGACACCTCTTCGATGTTCGCTGAATCTTTTGAGGAAGTGTTTGATCCAAACCTCGTAACGCCGGAACTAATTGTCTCTGCCCATCACTTATTCATTGATGTAGAGCAAGAGAAGTATCGCGCTATGATGACGATGAGAAAATCAGGGCTTTCGGCAGCTAGTATCGAGCATTGGCTGGTGGAGGGCTCTTTCCATGTACTTTACTGCATCGGCCTTCTGGCAAAGAAACGTCAGCTCGATTTGTCAATCTACGCATCCTGCAGTCAACTTACCGCTGAGGCGATGAGCATCGTTGGCAAATACTACGATAGCCAAGAGCGCATTGCTGCGTATCGACTTTTCCGATCAGTACGCGCGCGGCAAGACTTGCGTGACATCGTTGAAGGCGTCAGCCCTACGGCGATTCAAACGAAGCAGTTTCGATTTGAGTTCTAGCGGATGTATCGAGCGGAGCGATATCCATCCTATGCCCCGTTAGGGGATATTTTTACACGGAGGACTTCATGCCCGTCGTGTTCCGTTCTGGTGGTTTGCGCTTCCACTTCTACTCCAACGAAGGACAGCCACCAGAGCCGCCGCATGTTCACATCAAAGGCGGCGGCCGTGATGCTAAAGTTTGGCTCGAACCGGCGGTTATGATCGCCGACAGTTACGGCTTCAATCCGCGCGAACTTTCAACTATCCTGCGGATTGTGAACGAAAACCGCGCTTTGATCCTGAAGGCTTGGAATGACCATTTCGGCAACCAGCGTCCGTTTCGATGATGTCACCATGTGGGTCGAGCTGACCGATGGGCGTACCCTCGGTATTCCCCTCGCATGGTTTCCGCGCCTGCTCGGCGCCACGCCCGACCAACGTGAACAGGTCGAGATTAGCCGTCTAGGTCTGCATTGGGATGAGTTGGACGAAGACATTTCCATCGCGGGCCTGATCGCAGGCCGTGGCGATGTTACACAGCATTCCGAAAGCGCAGCGTGACGGATCGTAGGATGGGATGAGCGTAGCCGCGACAGCGCTGGAACGATACCCATCACCACATACTCAGGCGCTTGTTGTGATGGGTTTCGCTTCGCTCTACCCATCCTACGGCTCGGCGCTGGAAGACAAAGCGGATTGTCGCGGGCTACACGCTATTCCGCTTTAGTCCTTCGTGCGCCCCACTCGTCGATGTAGGGCGTTCCGCTCCTTTGGCGACGACCGCGCGGCGGGCCGCCATCATTGACGATTCATGCAATGCCCTATCTAGTTGCCGCGGTGCCGCCGCTCGGCAGCCCGATGACCGGAATATCAACATGCGCTTTCAAGTTGCTCGCTCTCTCACGCATCTCGCCGTCGCAACTCTGCTATCCGCCGCGCTGTCGCTGCCCGCTCACGCGGACACCGGCAAAGTCCGCTTCAAGTTCTTCAAGGCCGGTTGGTTCATCGGTGCGCAGGCAGGGACCGGAATCCTCAGCTACCGTGGTCAGATCTATCCGTTTCGCATCGGCGGCGTGAGCGCGGGCCTGACATTTGGCGGCTCCTCGACCGATCTGGTCGGCGTGGCGCAAAATATGCGTGAGCCTTCGGACATCGAAGGCGTTTATACGGCGCTTGGTGCAGGTGTGGCGGTCGGTGCAGGCAGGCGGGCCATCCAGATGCGCAACGCCAAGGGCGTCGTTCTATCGCTGGAGGGCGAGCAACTGGGCCTCCAATTCGATCTGGACCTGAGCGGAATGAGCGTTTCGATCCAGAGCCAGTAACGGGGGTCGTAGGATGGGTTGAGCCCTTGCGAAAACCCATCACATTCTCGCTCCGGGATTGATGGGTTTTCGCTTCCGCCTTCGCTCTTCGAGCTACGTCGGACAAGTCGCTCAACCCATCCTACGGCTCCGCGCCTAGAGGGAGCTGACTGTAAATCAATCACCTTTCGCGCAGAGCCAGGATCGCTACCGGACCCGCCGTGGCTTCGGCGTGTAGTCGCCCTGATAAGAGCCATAGGCCATCCAGGGATTGCGCACGCAATCGCCGCCGACGCCGCTGACCGATGCCTGGCATTGGTTGAGCGATGTGAACGAGCAGTCGGGCGTGCCGCCGGTGATCTTGGTGCGCTGGCACCAGGGATAATCCGGCGCCGCAGAAGCCGACGCCGAACTCAAAAGAACGATCGCTGACGCGATGATGAATTTCCGCATGTTTCAAATCCTTCGATAAGCAAAGGGAAAAGGTCGGATGCGGCGATCCGTTCCCGGCTTGAGCTGCATGCCGATGTCGGCCCAGCCGAAAAGCGCGTCACGTTCGCGTGTCTCGTCCCATCACAATCAAAGGCTGCTGAGCGTGGTAGCGATCGCCCACGCATTGTCTCGCGCGACAGACGCGCCGAGGCGTCTGCATGCTGACGGCTTCTCGTTGTTGTCCGAAGATGACAATCGCCTTAAGTCTGGTATCGGGCGATTCGTTGCCGATCAGACTTGGAGGTAGAACGATCTTGACGACTTGCGAGATCAATCGAGTGGCACCTCATCCAAAAGCAAGCAGGACTGCCTCCAAGTGAATTCCGATCTCGAATTCGAAAGCTCCGCATGGAGATTGCTGCTCGCCGAAGACAGCAAAGTGGATGCCGAGATCATTGCCGATCAGATCCGAAGCTATCCGATCCCGATCGAGATCACGCGGGTGTCCACCGGCGAAGAAGGGCGGACGTTGCTCAGCAGCAATGCATTCGACCTCGCCTTTTTCGATGTCGTGTTCTCCGGCGTGAGTGGCGTCGATGCGTTGAGAAATGTCCGCGAGGCCGGCTTCCGGACATTCGTCACGCTGATCTCCAGCAGCCGGCCGAACGACTACCGCCGGATCGGCCGCGAGCTGTTTGCCTATGATTACCTGCAGAAGCCGCTGACGCGGGCGCTGACCCACGCCGTGCTGGATGCCTATGCGGAAACCCGCATCAGGAAGAAGATCTTGCTGATCGACGACAGCGCGACCGCGCGCCGTCTGATGAAACGCATCATGGAACGCAGCCTGTTCGAGGTCGACATCGTCGAGGCCAGCGACGGCATCTCCGGCTTCGAAGCCTTCATGCGGCACCGCCCCGACGCCGTCTTTGTCGATCTCCACATGACGCTGCTCGATGGCGAGTCCACCATCCGCATCATCCGGGCCGCGAATGCCTATGTGCCAATCGTCCTCGTGACCAGCGATACCAAGGCACTCATGGACACCAAGGCCACCTACAAACTGGCAAAACCTTTTTCGCCCTATCAGATCAGCGAGCTGCTCTATGCATTCTGCAGCCTGCGTGCTCCCTTGAGCGACGCCGTGCAGTAATGGGTGTGGCGGTGGCCGTTCTGCCCCTGCAAAAGAAAAGCCCGCACTAGGCGGGCCCTGCAATGGCTTCAGCCGGTGTGTTCATCGCCGGGATCATGGCGTCCAGCCGTTCGAAAATGATCGAGCCGGACTCATCGATCGCCACCTTCTCGGTGACATTGCACTCCCGGCAGATGAACAACCGCGCTTCCTCGCTCGGATTTCCGCCGTCGGTCAGATAGCCCGCAAATGCCCGCGCTTCGCCGCAGTCCGGGCATTGCACTGGTCCTCTCATCGCATCCTCCTCAGTCCCAACGGAACAAGAATGGCACACGAGGCCAGTTGGTTCCGCATCCGAGGGGAATTCGTATCGGTCGCGAGGCAGCCGAAATGAGCGGACTAGTGGGCCGCTTTCGGCGCGCTGGCGGCAGGCGCCTTCCCGGCTTCGGCCTGCGGCGCAAGCGTCGCGGCATGAACGACGAAGCCGAGGAAGAGCAGCGCAATCACGCCGGCGACGATCGCGCCAGCGTTGCTGTCGGTGCCGGCGTCTTTCAGGGCCTGATCGGGAGCGGAAGCCATGGTGGGTCCTTTGCTTTGAGACTAGGATGCTGGGCAAATCGTGCGACGTTCATACCTGTTCAACGACGACATTTCCACCACACGCCTGATCGCCGGATACGACGACATCGCCCCACATTCGGAAAGCGCCCCATGAAACTCCACGACCCCGCCGACAATGTCTGGACCGCGCAGCAGGACGAGGAGCTCAAGCTGCAGCTCGCCAACGGCCGCAGCATCAACGAGGTCGCATTGCGCATGAAGCGCTCGCCCCTCGCCGTCCGCACCCGTGTGAACAAGCTCGGGATACGCGAGGTCAAGGAGGGCTAGGCGCCGCCCGGCCGGAACAAAGCCGAACACCGCGCGTTATGGCGCGAATCCCAACCACAGGAAGGCCCCATGGCCACGCTTCGCATCGTCTCGGCGACTGATCCGCTTCCCGCCTCCGCGGACGCCCAGGGCGCGCTGTCGGATATCGATCTGCTTCATGCCATCAGCGTCGATCTGATCGGCGAACAGGACCCGACGGCGCTGTATGGCAAGATCGTCGATGCAGCCATTGCGATCACAGGGTCGCAATTCGGCACCATGCAGCTGCGACGCCAGCCCGACGACGGCGGCGCGCCCGGACTGCATCTGCTGGTCTCGCGCGGCCTGACGGATGACGACCGGGCGGTCTGGCAGTGGGTCAGCCCCACCGCCCACAGCAGCTGCACCAAGGCGCTGCGCACCGGGCTGCGGGCGATCATCGCC
>CALRZK010000092.1:0-8469 GCA_943372615.1 Bradyrhizobium ivorense
CGATTTTACGAAGCAGGTGATCCTTCGGAACCAGACCGTCCAGGCTGACAATCTCCAGCGCGGTCTGTTGCGGCGTGGGTTTGCGAAGCATGCCCCAATGAATCAAAAGTCCCCGCCAATGGCGAGGACTTTGTCAGCAGTCTGAGGGCGCCTTCGGGCGCCCTTTTTTGTGTTTGGGTATCGGGCTGCGGAATCCCGAACAGATTGATGCAGTTTTTCCCGAAAACTTTGCTTTGCGATAAAACGAATTTCCAATGGGTACATAGCTACGTTCGCGCAATCGCGATTCTTCCAGCCGATCGATGCAGGTCGGTGATATTGCAAATCATTGCCGGTGCGCGGACATGCTGCTCGACACATCCACACTCTATCTGGTGGCGACTCTGGTTGCCGCGATGCTTGGTGGAATGCTTCTTTATTTTGGACGGCATGAGAACATCCCCGCGCTGAACTGGTGGGGCTCCGCCTATCTGCTCGGTGCGATATCGATCGCGCTATCGGCGCTGGCTGCGCCGCTGCTCGGTGATGCGCTGGCGCTCGGCTTCAATGCTTTCGGTTTCGTGGCCTGCGGCATGGTGTGGACCGCGGCACGCGTCTTCCATGGCCGTCCGCCCGTCTGGGGCGGCGTGTTTCTCGGCGCCATCGCCTGGATTGCGGCGATTATCACTTTACCCGTCGAGATGACGCCGATGCGCACCACCATCGGTGCCGGCATCGTCGCGCTCTATGCGGTGCTCACCGCTTACGAACTCGGGCTCGAGCGCCGCAAATCGGTGCAGCGCCGCTGGCCAACCGTGCTGGTGCCGTTGCTGCACGGTTTTGCGCTGATGCTGCCGATTCTGCTCGGCGATCTCCTGCATGCGGATGATGCGACTTTCGGCAAGAGCATTTGGGTCACGGCCTTCGCGATCGAGCTCGTGTTGTATGCCGTCGGCACCGTATTCCTCATCTTCGTGCTGGTGTCCGAACGCACTGTCGCGGCCCACAAGGTCGCGGCATCTTGCGATCCGCTCACGGGCCTGCTCAATCGTCGCGGTTTTGCCGAGGCCACCGCGCGGATGATCGAACGCGAAGCGAAAGCGCGGCGGCCGATCACCGTGATGATCTTCGACATCGATCACTTCAAGTCGATCAACGACCGCTTCGGCCATCCCGCCGGCGACGAGGTGCTGAAACTGTTCGCCTCGGTCATCACCCACTCGTTGCGCATTACGGATTTGACCGGGCGTATCGGTGGCGAGGAATTCTCGGCCATGCTGCCGTGCAACCTCGAGGAAGCCATGCAGGCCGCCGAGCGCGTGCGCGAAAACTTTGCCGGCTGCGGCATCGAGGTGGACGAAGCGCCGGTGGCGACCACCGTCAGCATCGGCGTGGCCGGCGGGCCTGCCGGCACGGAGCTCGACGTGCTGCTCGCTGCCGCCGACACGGCGCTCTATCAGGCCAAGCGGGGCGGCCGTAACCGCGTGCAGTCGGCCGAAGAGGAGCCGCTGTCGCTGGCCCAGGGGCGCAAGGATGCCGTGTCCGGCCTGGTGCCGAAGCCGACCGTCACCGTCGCTCGTGCAGGCGTGACGATGAAAATGGAAGTCGCCCAGTAAGGGACGGTTTACCAATCGATTCCATGCTCAATGCATGATGACTTCGCGCGATCACACTTCGAATCCGGCTCTTCTTTCGCTCGACGCGGCTGCCAGTGCGGCACGCTCGGGCTTCGCCTGCATGTTTTCGTCGTCGGACGAATATGAGACCGCGCTGATCGCGCAGGGGCGCTACGGCGTGCAGAAGGGCCGCGGGCCGCTGATCGCCTTCGTCACCACCTGTGCGGCGATCGTCGCCACCGTTGCGGTCCATTTCGCGAAATCGTGACGCCTGAGAGCGGATTGCGCTTCGCTGCATCCGAGCTACATTGCCCGACCGCACAACAAAGGGTCGGGAAACGATGATCACTGAAATCGCACAAATCGACGTCAAGCCGGGCACGGAAAAGGACTTTGAAGCGGCCGTCGCCAAGGCCAAGCCGCTGTTCTTGCGCGCCAAGGGCGGGCTCGGTTTCGAGCTGCACAAATCGGTCGAACTGCCGTCGCGCTATCGGCTGGTGGCAAAATGGGAAACGCTGGAAAATCACACGGTGGATTTCCGCGGCTCGCCGGATTTCGCCGAATGGCGCGCGCTGGTCGGCCCGTATTTCGAAACGCCGCCTTATGTCGAGCATACCGAAACGGTGTTGACGACCTGAGCTAGGCCGCTGCCGCTTCCTGCGCGGGGGCATCCTCGTCCTCGCGCAGATAATCGATCACCACCTTGCCGATGGCCATCACCGGCAGCGCCAGCGCCAGTCCCCAGACGCCGAACACGACGCCGAGCGTGATCTGGAATGCGAATAGCGTGGCCGGCGGAATATCCAGCGCCTGCCGCTGCAGGATCGGCGTCAGAATGTAGCTTTCCAGCGCATGCACGCCCATGAACAGCACGAAGGCGGATACACCGGCAAACCAGCCTGAAGCCAGGCTGGCCAGCACTACGATCAGGCCGCCGAGCAGGGCGCCGACCGTCGGGATGAAGGCGAGCAACCCGGCCTGCACGCCGAGAATGAACGAACTCGGTATCCCGATCAGCTTGAGGCCGAGCCAGGTGACCGCGCCCACCGCCACCATGGTGATCATCTGCGCGATCAGCCAGCGCTGCAGCGTGTCGCTGATGCGATCGACGATGACGGTGGCCTGCGCGCGCTGTTTGCGCGGTGTCAGATGCAAGAGGCCCTTCCGGTAGACGCTTGGCTGTGCGGCAAAAGCGAGGCCCAGAAACAGCACGATGAAGAAGTTGCCCACGGCCCCCACAGTGCCAAGCAGGATCTTGAGCGTCTGGGTGACGATCGCGCCGCCGCTCGATGCGATGGTGCCGGCGCTCGGCAGATTGCTGGTGCGCGGGATCGGCGCGGTGCTGGGTGCCACCGTGCCGGGGATCTCGGTCGCCGTGGTGTCCTTGGTTCCGTCCTTGGCGTCATCCTTGGGCAGGTCGGACAGGATGGCGTTGAAGTCGAAATAGCTGGTGTCGACGCCATGCTGCTCGAGATAGGTCTTCACATTGACGACCTGCGACTTCAGCGTGCCGGACAGGGTCTTGGCCTGGCTGGCGATGGTGGCGCCGCCGAGATAGAGCAGGCCCCCGAGCATCGCCGTCAGCAGCACGCAGACCAGCGCCAGCCGCAGTGGCTGCGGGCCACCCATCACGCGGCCGAGCAGTTGCGTCAGCGCATTGAGCGCGACGCCCAGCAGGATGCCGGCAAACACCAGGAACAGCGTCGCGGAGAAGTACCAGGCGAACACGACGAAGATCGTGAAGGCCACCGTGGCGATGCCGCCCACTGAAATCGCCCAGGCGAGATCGCTGCGCGATGGGACATGGGGCTCTGCGGGCAGGGGCATCTGAAATTCACCTCGTGGAAAATCACTGTTTCGCGAAATGGCGCAGGCGGTCAAGCGGAGAAGCTGTTGAGACGAGACCGCGCGCCCGTGACCTGCAACGCAGCCATGACGGCACTTCGGCTCCCACCACGTGACAAATCACGCCAATATGCACCCAACCCGCAGGCGTCGACCGCGGGAATGGGAGGACATCCGTGAATCGCATTACCGGCCGTTCGGCTTTTCTCGCGCTGCTCAAGGACGAGGGCGTCACGCATCTGTTCGGCAATCCCGGCACCACCGAACTGCCGATCATGCACGCGCTGAAGGACCATCCGGATCTCACTTATGTGATGGCGATGCAGGAGAGCCTCGTGGTCGCTATCGCCGACGGCTATAGCCGCGCCTCCGGCAAGCTCGTCGCCTGCAATGTCCATGTGGCGCCCGGCCTCGGCAATGCCATGGGCTCGCTCTACAACGCGCAGTTCACGGGCACGCCGATGATCCTCACCGCCGGCCAGCAGGAACAGGGCCACGGCCTGATGGAGCCGCTGCTTTACGGCCCGCTGGTGCGCATGGCCGAGCCGCTGGTGAAATGGGCGGTGGAAGTGACGCGGCTCGAGGACTTGCCGCGCATCGTGCGCCGCGCCGCCAAGATCGCGACCACCGCGCCGACCGGCCCGGTTTTCATCTCGCTGCCCGGTGATATCCTGAACAGCGAGGTCGGCCTCGAACTCGGCCGGTCCACGCGCGTCGATACGCGCATCCGGCCATCCGAGGAGGCGCTGCACACGCTCGTGCAGCGGCTGCTCAAGGCCGAGCGCCCGGTGATCGTGGTCGGCGATGAAATCGTGAAAAGCGATGCGCTGCAGGAAGCCGCAGATTTTGCGGCCGCACTCGGCGCGCCCGTCTATCAGCAATCCGCGCCTTATGGCTCTCACTTCCTGTCTGAGCATCCCTGCTACGTGGGGTCGTTGTCGCGCACGCAGACGCAAGTGCGCGACCTGCTTGCGCCCTATGATCTCCTCGTCGTCCTTGGCGCCGATGCTCTGCGGATGTCGGTTCATAGCGAGACATTGCCGCTGCCGGATGGCATGCCCATCGTGCAGGTGGGCCTCGTCGAGTGGGATCTCGCCAAGAATTTTGGTGCCGAGATCGCGCTCAAGGCCGACGTCAAGGAAACGCTCCGCGTGCTGACGCCAGCGCTCGCCGATGCCGGCGGTGCGGGTCTGAAGAAGCGCGCTGGCGAGAGTATTGCCGCATTGTCCTCCAACAACTGGACCGCGCGCCGCGCGAAGCTTGTCACGGAGATCGGCAAGTCGGCGTCGCGCACGCCCATCAATCCAGACTGGCTCGCATTGCAGGTCGTCGACGCGATGCCTGCCAATGCCATCATAGTCGATGAAGCGCTGACCTCATCGCGCTACATGACCGCACTGAAACCCTATCGCGACCGCTACGACTATCATGCACTCGCCTCCGGCGGCATCGGCTGGGGCCTGCCAGCGTCCGTCGGCGTCAGCCTCGCCAATCCCGATCGGCCGGTGGTCTGCTATTCCGGCGATGGCAGCGCGATGTATTCGATCCAGTCGCTGTGGACCGCAGCGCGCCACAAGCTGCCGCTGACGGTGGTGATCGTGAACAATGGCGGCTACCGCATCATCAAGCAGCGCCTGCTGTCGTTCCATCAGGACGACAATTTCATCGGCATGGATTTCGCGGATCCGCCGGTGGATTTTGCCGCGCTCGCCGCATCGCTCGGGGGGAAGTCCGTGCGGGTGACGGACCCGGCGGCATTGAAGCCGGCGCTCGATGCGGCTTTCGCCAATGGCGGCACGAACCTGATCGAAGTGATCACCGATGGTTCACTGTAGCGCTGGCAGGACATCGTGCCGCTTTGACGCGCGCTCCGCGATCGTGCATCGCGGAGGCGAGGGAGCGCGACAATGAAAATCCTGAAATGGGCGGGGCCGGTGGTGCTGCTTGCGGCCATCGTGATCGGCGACCGCATCCGCACCGATCGTCCCGCACACAAATATCGCCTCACCGTGGAGGTCGAGACGCCCGAGGGCGTGAAGTCGGCGTCCAGCGTCGTTTCGGTGCATCCGTATCGCGGCTATCAGCCAGGCGGCAAGACGACCTCGCGCGGCGATGCGGTGATGATCGATCTCGGCGGCGGCAAGAACCTCGCCGCCTTGATGCTGCATGACGACAAGGGCAATGCCGATTTCGACGGCGCCAATTTCGTCGCCATGCGCGCCTATCAGGCCGCCGGCCGCAAGATCGCGTTTCGCGATGTCAGCAGCCAGACCGGGGCTGTGCCGGTGACGGGTGAATTGATGCCGGTCTTGGCGAGCTTCAGCAATCCACGCGACGCTTCGACGATTACGCGGCTTAAGCCGGACGATCTGTCGCCCCTCGGGCAGGGCATCAAGCTGCGTGCCGTGAATGTCGAGGCAGTGCCGAACGGATTATGGCCGGTGGATTTTGGCGGCTCGCTGGGCCAGCCGGTGACGCGGACGATCGCGGCCAAGCTGCCGTGGTCGGAAAGCGACGCTGATGCAGCGCGAGCGGTGAAGGCTGTCGGGTTTACGGAAGCATTTGAGCCCGCGCGGGCGTTCACGCGGAAATAGCCGAACAAAACGCGTGTATCGTTTGTCTATGGCAAGACCTGCACCGGTGACAGTTCGTGTCGGCGCTGGTCTTCCATCACCACGCTGACCGATTTGTCGCGAAACCGCGACAAATCGCGAAGCCCGAGGCTGCGCGCCGGCTGACCGCCATAGGAAACGATCTTCTCGCCGCGCCGGATGCCGGCGCGTTCTGCCGCTGTGCCGGGGAGAACATCGACGACCTCGAAATGCGCTGGCGCAGGCTTGTTGAGGATCAGGCCGACACTGTTCCATCGCGCAAGCGGCGCGGTCCCAGCGATGGGCTCGAACCATGCCCGGTTGTTGGGAAAGTCGAGCGTGACCACGAAGCGTGCAAGGATCTCCGCTCCGACCAGGCCAACTGCAGGCGCCATCGATCTTTTCTCCGGCGTGGCCGGGCCTGCCATCAGCAGCGAACTGAACGTCGTCGCGCCGAGCGTGAACGTCGTGCCCACGCCGACCTGCATGGCAAGCTCTCCGCCGACGCCCCCAGGCGACAGGAAGCGGATGATCTTGCCTCCCGGCCGGAACGGATGGTGCGAGGTGATGAAGGCATTGCTGAGATAGATCGCGCCACTGGCGCCGGTGTCGATAACGAGTTCGCCCTCCACGCCACCAACGACAGCGGAAATTGACGGGTGGCCAAGTCCTTCCGGCGATACGCTGAAGCCGAGACGCGCCACGGCAGCGTTTGGCCCCGGGCGAACATGACCGGGCGGGTGCAACGTCATCACCTGTTTGCGATAGTCGATGGTGACCGTCCGCCGCGTGATGAGTTCGGGGCCGATGAGACCCGCCAGCCGCGGCTTCGCGCCACGATCGACGACCCAGTTCGGTAGTTCGGCGATGGTGACTGTCTGCTGGTAGAGCGTTGTTCCGCCGACTGCGATCTGATCGACTCTGACCACCGACGCTTTGGTCAGATTGGGGCCTATGCCGCCGACCATGCCATCCCTCACATGCGTGGATTTCAGGCCGCGCGCAGCATCGGGTGTCAGAAGAATGCGTCCGCCGGTGTCGAACAGATAGGTTTGTTTGGGGCCGCCATTGATCGACGCATCGATCATCATGTGACCGCCTTCGAGCACGAACGGAATTTCGACGGGCGCGCTGAGCGGGGAGGGAGCACCCAGCGTGTCCATTGCGCCGCCTGGCGTCCCGATAGCGGGCCCGCCACTCAACTCCCGCAACAGCGATCCTGGAGGCGGAGGACCGTCCTTGTCTGGCGTGTCGGCAACGGCGACGCTGATCCCCGATAGAATGGCGATGACGAAGCCGAAGTGACGCGGGCCGCTCAAGAAAGGCTTCATTTGCACGCTCTAAATCGGGATCATCGCGCCGGCGACGCGGTCTGCTTGAAGTGTCTTTGTGCGGGCAGTCATCAGACACAGGACGATTGACGGACGCCTAACCCGCAGTCGCAGCCGTCGGTGTTGTCACGAACGGCTCCCCCATCAACTCGTCTCTATAACGGCCACCTCAATGGGCCCGTCCTGACGTTTGGCTTGTCGCCCACCTCATCTCCAGCCAACGAAAAAGGCGCCCCGCTTCGGAGCGCCTCGATCTTGTCGCTGATCCCGGGAGCGGATCGGTACGAATAGTACATTTCGAACTCGACCGGATGCGGGGCGCCGCAGCGATAACCCATCGGCGGAACTGCGGCAGCGTTCGGTGGATTGGTTTTCGCTGTGCTCATTGTGGTACGGACGTGCTGGCATCGATGGCTTTAGAACGGCATGTTTCACGGAATCTGGACACTTCGCGCTGCAACTGGTCTCGTTGTCGAAGATTTTGGCGCCGCCCCTCGTAAAGTGTGCAGACAAGCATGAGGGACTCCAAGTCGATGCGCGATGCGTCGATTCCAAATGCTTGAAAGAGGCCGTTGACGAGGCAGCCGTCGAAGTCTTCGGATATCAGAATGGCTGTCAGAAGAACATTGTTGTCTGCATCGTTGTCGTTCAGCGTGATATTGATGCATCGCGTTGTGCGGTCTTGTGCTGATAGTTTTCGCAGTTGATCGACGAAGACATCAGGCATTCCCAGAATGGTGAATGACTGCGGCTCAGATGCTAACCGGGTGAAAACGTTGGTATCGTGAACGATCGTGATCGACGCATGACGCAGGCTCCGGTCGATTTCTATACCAGCCGCGTTCGCAATACTTGCTATCGCGCCATCAACGAGCCCTGATCCCTGCGTGGAGCGGTTGCCGACATGCATGTAGTTGATCGTCGCGCCGCTCCGTGAGGCGGCCGTTTCCATCCCAGTGAGTTTGTCGGTCCTCCATATATAGCTGGTCAGATGCTCTTGATTTGGGAAAACCGGATCTGATTTCCCAACTATGCCCCAAACAGAGACGGCCAAGGCTGCGCTCATGATGGTCATGACGGCAAACAGTATTCCAAATCTCATTTGAG
>CALRZK010000093.1:0-8430 GCA_943372615.1 Bradyrhizobium ivorense
GCCGGTCGCGCGCTGTCGCCGCGCGGGCCGACACATCGAGAACGGCAGAATCGCCGATCCAGATCGCGCGGCGATGCGCCAGGTTCGACACGCTGGTCACCGATGCAGGATCAATACCGTCGATCGTGATCGCGATATTGCCGCCAGCGGCCGTCAGCCGTCCCTCGACATCGATCTGCGACAGTGCGCCACCGAGCAGGCTGATGCTGCGACCTGGATCGACCGAGACGCTCGCCCCTTTGCCGATGACAATATTGCCGCCTGCGAGATATTGCTGCGAGCGCAGCACGAGATCGGCACCGACGCGTTGCGTCAGCGTGCGCTTCGACGCATTCTCCAGATATTGCACAGGCAACGAGACCTGCAATGCGGCCGTGCGGTCGCCGGCATTCAACGCCGCCTGATCGATGGCCTGATAGACCGGCACCGCCACGTCGAGCTGTGTGCCTTCGGCCACGGTGACGCCGCGATAGCCGTTGATGTCGTAAGATGCGAAGCCACGGCGGAAGACATCCGGCGTCAGCAACAGTTGACGGTCTGCCACGGCGGCACCGGCCGGAGCGATCAAGACCGACGACGTCGCCAGCGTCAGCTTGCCACTGCCGCCAACGCCGTAACCTCGGATATCGCCGGCAAGGCGCAGCGTTGCATCGGTGACGCGACCATCCACAGCCTGGCCGCTGACCAGCGTGACGCTGCCGCCTTTGCCGCCCTTGATGCTGCCATTGACCAAAGTCGATGCACCTGACGACACGTCGATGGCAGAGCCCTGCTCGACTACGACATCGCGCGAGGCTTGCAGCGACACTGTACCGCCATCGAGATAAGCGAGAAGTGCCGAAGATCCGGGCTCCATCGAAACGCCACCGAGCAGACCGGTGAGGTCGATGGTCGCGCCGCTGCGCAATGTAACCGACGCCACGCCAGGCTTGGCGAGTTCGACGACGACAGCGCCCACAGCCGCCGACTTGAATTGGCTCGTGGAGGTGACGCGACCGCCATGGGCGGTGACATTTGCCTTGATGTCGATCACAGCAGCCATCATGTCCAACGCGCCGCCATCTGCCAGGGTCAGGCTGCGCTCGATGGTGATGCTGCTGCGGGTACCGAGATCGAGACCACCCAGACGCTGGCCACTGAGGCGGCCCGCGTCCAGCCAGATCGTGTTCTTGCGATCGGCCGACAACACGCTGCCCATATTGAGCCCCGCGGAAATATCCGCGATCGCGCCGATGCGGATATCGGTGTCGTAGAGATCGTAGCGGCCGATCCTCGAATAGTCGGCGACACCGAGCGTGCCGGCCAACGGCACCGCATTCTGGACCTGCTTGTAGCCATCGAGTTCGGCCGTGACACGCGCGGATGTCTGCCGCTCGCCCTTGACGACATCGGCGATGATCTCCGCTTCCATGACTGCGGTCGATGTCGAGAGATTGAGCCGGCCGGCATCGCGGCCGACTGTGTAGCCAGCCTCGTAGCGCCAGCTTGTGGAGCGATCGAACACCGAGCTCCAGATTTCGGTGAGCTGATCGGACACCTGTCCTTGAATATGATGCGTGCGCGTGAAGCTCCCGGCGATACCGGTGAACTTCATGTCAGCCGGCGCATTGTCGAAACTATAGATGCGACCGTCCGAACCGATCAGCTTGGTCGAATAGATCCTGCCGCCATTATAGCTGACCGAACCGCCGGAAATGTCGAAGCGCGCGCCCTGCTGCGCGATCACATCCCCTGCCGCCAGCGTGATGGTGCCGCCCAGCGCCGACCATTCACCGATCGCATGCTTGATATTGGCGAGATAACCGCCGACTTCGAGCAGCCCGCCGGATGTGTAATAGCGATCGCTCGTGTACCCGCCGGTACCGGACGGCAACAGCGTGAGATCGCGAATGTCGATCCAGACATCCTTGTTGACCAGCAGGCCGCTGTCGCGGTTCTGCGGGCTGTCGCGCAGTTCATTGCCCTGGACATTGACCAGCACCTGATTGGCCGACATCGGCAAAACCACGCCGCGCACGCCGGACACGTCGATATTGGCGCCGCTCTCGACGAAGATGCGCTCCTTTGCGCTGACCGCGACCTGGCCGCCTTGCGCCATGGTCTGCGACTGGCCCTTGAACGTAACCTTTCCGCCAGTGACGATCTCGATGCGTGACTGGTCCTGCCGGTCGGTCATGCGCGACATATTGTCGAACAGGCCGAGCGTGGCCTGGGCGCGCAGCAGATCGGCTGCGGGGGACGCATCGATCAAGGCGCTGCGCTGGCCATCCAGCGCGGTCTCGCTGCTGTCGAGTTCGGGCAGGATCGCGGTGAGCGCATTGGCGCCGAGCGTGACGCTTCCCTGCTTGTCCGTGGCCGAATTGAGCAGATGAATGGTGCCGCGGGTATTGACCGACGTGGTCGCAATCATCACGCCGGCCTGGTTGAGCGTGCGCCCGGCCAAAGTGATATCGCCCTGCTGGGCGAAAATGTATCCACTGTTTTCGACCCGCCCACTGGTGCTGCCGACAACGAATTGCGGCGCGATCTCGATGCCGCGCGTGGTCGATGTGGTATTGCCGGTGGTGCTGAAGCCCGGCCGCAGCGCAAAGCTGTCGCCGGCAGCCAGAAGCGTCTGGCCCTTGGGCGTCGAGATTGCGCCTGCATTGCTAACCTCGGAGCCGATCATCAGCACCAAGCCGCCGCCGGAAGTCACCGAGGACGGCGCATGGGCGGCGATCGAAGCGCCGGATTGCACAACGACCTTTCCGCCGGCCGCGGTGAAGTTCGGCACATAATTGTTATTGGATTGCGTGCTGAAGATGCCGTTGGTGCGGAACAGATTGGTATCGATATCGGCCGTCGAGGCGATCAGCGAGCCGACATTGACCTGGCTGCTGCCGCCGAAAATGATGCCGCTGCGATTGATCACCAGCACCTGGCCGTCGGCCTTGATGTTGCCGAGGATCTGGCTTGGCGCCGTTGAATTGACGACGCGGTTCAGCGCCGTCCAGCCGCGATTACCCTGCTGGTCGAAGGTCAGCGTGGTGCGCGCGCCGACATTGAAACTCTGCCACTCAAGGATCGCCTGTTGCGTGGTCTGGCGGATATTGACCTGGGTCTGTCCGGCCGCATCGACCTTGTCTGTCGGACGATTTGCACCGCTCCAGTTCTCCGGCATATGCGGCAGCAGAGCGTTCGCCCCAAGACCGTTCGGAACCGGCACTGAAACCTGCGCAGCAGCCGCCGCCGCGCGGGCTGCGGCCTGAACGGCCTGCATGTCCTGAACGGCCCGCGCCGCACGCGCCAGCGAGTCCTGCGATTGCCGTGCTGCCGCAGCCGCCTGCTGCGCCGCCTGAGATGCGGTCTCGGATGCGATGTTCGGCGCCGAAACCACGCCGCCCGCACCGCCGCCATTCAAAGAGCGCGCGTCAGCGGCCGATGGCCAAATGAGCAAAGCCAGCGCGCTGGCGCCTGCCATCAATGATGCGCCGTGGCGAAGCATGCGGTGGCGCTCGGAGACGTTACTGTCGGCAGGCTGGCAGCGGAGCATCGGGCGGTCTTTCTGGTGAATGGTCGTCGTCATCGCAGCGGCGCAGACCAGCCCCTGCCCGGCACACGCCGACGGCAGCGCTGCTTGCGCCCTATCTGGAGGACGTCACCCTCGCGTTTCGACCCGCCACAATTTTCATGAATTATTTACGACGCCGAGATGCTCAACTGAGCAGGACGAGCCCGCCTGGCAGCGATCGCATCTTGAGATCGAACAAATGCGCGATCTTCGGCACGGCATCTTCGATCCGATCGAGACGGAATGTCGCGTCAAGTGGCAGACGACCGATTGCCGCGCTCGCCAGCACGATACGTCCGGGCCGATAGCGATTGATTTCGCTCACCACCTGCGAAAGCGGCTGGTTTTCGAACACCAGCAGCCCGCGTCGCCACGCCTCGACGAGCCGGCCATCGACCGTCACCACACGGCCGATCGTATCGGCCCCAAATTCCACGCGCTGCCCTTTCGACAACTGGGCATGATCGCTGCCGCATACGATCTCGACCGTTCCTTCGAGACATGCGACCGACATTCCACCAGTCTCGCTGCGCACGTTGAAACTGGCGTAAGTGGCACTCACGCGTCCATCACCGGCCGTCACCACAAACGGACGATCAAGATCGGCACCGGGACGCCCGGCAGTCACCGCGATCTCGCCACCGATGAGCTTCAAGCCCCGCGCACCGTCCTGATCGATGGCTGTGACACTGGTGCGGGTATTCAACTCGACCGAGACGGCATCGCCGAGCGCGACCTGCCGCTGCTGGCCAATATCGGTGCGGTAGTCAGCGTTGAGTTCGGCCAGCGAGGGCCACAAATCGAGCGGCGGCCGCGCGGCGAGATAGACCGCGCCCCCGACCGATGCCGCCAACGCACCGCCAATCCAGGCCCGGCGCGTCATTGCGCCCCGCGCCGCGCGCCGGGATTGTCGGGCGGTTTCATGATCGAGATTGACCGCGGCCTCCTTGAGCAACTTCCATTGCGCATTGGCCAAAGCGAAAGCGCGTCGGTTCTGATCGCTCGCGCCGCGCCATTGCCCGAGTTCATCGAGATCGCCTTGAGTCATTTGTCCGGACCGCAGACGCACGATCCATCGGCGCGCGACCGTCATCGCGTCGTCGTCGGAAGTACCCGCCATGTCAGGATCAAACCGCATCGTCGGTATCCGTGTCGCTCTTTTTATCCATGGATAAGACGTTGTCCGGCCTCCGCGACCGCCATCCGCCCGAAAAATTCTTCACGTTGCGGCCGCAATAGTCGAATGCCTGGCTCATTTCCCGCTCGACCGAGCGCAAGGAGATGCCAAACCGGTCGGCGATCTCGCGATAGGACAGGTCGTCGATCAGCGCGGCCTTGAAGATCGCCTGCCTTCGTTCCGGCAAGCCGGCAATCACCTTCATCATTGCCGCCATCTCCGAACGCATCGCAACGATATGTTCGGGATCAATCAGATCCTCATCGGAGGCCAGCACGGCTTCGAGTTCGGCCCGCCCGACCCAGCGCGAATAGGCGCGATGCTTGTCGATCGCGACATTGAAGGCGATCCGATAAAGGAAGGACTCCGGTCGCCGCACGGGCCGGCCATCATCGAGCTGCTCGAGACGAATCCATGTCTCATGCAGCGCCTCGGCCGCGACATCCTGCGACCCAACCCGTCGCGCGAGCCGCCGCTTGAAATCGTCGTAGCGCGAAACGAGGAGATTTCGCAGTGTATTACGCGCCGTTTCCGCCATTACCCAAGCCGCTTCATTGGATTGCGGGCAGGCTTGCTGGTGCGACGTCAGACGCGCAGTCTCGACCCGCGCGGGTGTCGCCAGGCGAGATGACCAATGCAATCGGTTGCGCCAGATGAAGCGGAGGCGCTTTGCCGATCTGAACGTGCGAGATAACGGCGTCGAGCGCACGATCCAACCGGTCATCGCCGGTCGTATCCAAACGCGCCGCGCGGACAACGTCCCCGGACGGCGCCACCCAGAATTTAACAGCGAGACGATAACGCCCTTGCGATGTCAGCCCATTCCGGCACAGGGCTGTCTGAAATGCAGTCTGAATATCCGCGAAATAGGGCTGCTCATCGCCAGGCACTCGCATCGACGGTGGCTGAACGATGTTGAGCACAACAGTGCCGGACGACAATTCCTCCGGCGCAAGGTTGGTGTGACCGAGCAGGACGACCAAGGCCGGCCGCGCAGCCATCGTGCCCTTCAATGCGGGGGCGCGCACATTGGCGGTATGACGGCCATCGACGAGAACTTCGATACCGGTTGCGGCGCTAAAATCCTGCAACGATCGCGACAATGATTGAGCCGGAATATCGAACGCGACACCGATATTGCTGAGTGAACCTGCCGTCGCAGGCATGGCCGCGCATATCGCGAATGCGGCATACGAGAATCGCACGGTCCCCCGACGCAACCATCCTTCAACTCGACACCTGTGCGGCCGCTCACCATCCATGCGGCATGCCTTATGCCGACATCATAACACTTAAATGTCACAAAACACGGGAGCGATGCCTGCGACGACACTTCTGCTGCTCTGGCGCCGCCAAATCAGACCTCTTCAACGGAGCACGAATTGCGAATGCGGTGCCGCCATTGTTCGCTTTCCGCCCGAAACGAGCATCTCCGCATCTCACGACATCGCGCCGAGAACGAGCGACAATGAGCGCCGCAACAAGCCCATTCAGCCAATATGAATGGTTCGACAGTCGTTTCGTCCGCATCGGACGATGCACGCCCGATCTCCCAACGAGTCTGACGTATTTGACATGCAAAACCCGCCAGTATCGCTCCTGGCGGGTTTTGAAGCTTCTCAGCCGGTTTGCGTCAACCGACGCGCAAGTTCTCTGCGGACGTCTTGCCGCGATTTTCCTGCTCTTCGTAGCTGATCTTTGCGCCTTCGTTGAGCGAGCTCAAGCCCGCTCGCTCGACGGCGGAGATGTGCACGAACACGTCTTTACCGCCATTATCCGGCTGGATGAATCCATAACCCTTGGTCGCGTTGAACCACTTCACAACACCTGTAGCCACTACCCTGTCTCCGTTTCCTTGACGAAGCCTCAGGCTACCTAAGAACCTCGAAATGGCAAGGAAAACCACCCGGAAAGCCAACGCAGTCGCTCCCGCGGGGAAATCGCATCGAACAAGCGTGACCGCTTGCGACATTCCCTCGTTCGGCGACAGGCGCCGTGACGTCGTTGCTGCCATCCCTTAAGATGACGGGACAATCCGGCATGAGAGTCGCGACAGCGCGACGCTCATGAGATGGACGCTTGCTGCGGATGTGACGAGCGTTTGCAGCGGAGTGACGGATTTTATCATATGGCCCACGACGCGGTGCGAAGACTTCTATGAACGACCAATCAAAGCCCCCCTTTAGTTGGGGCCGCCTGCTCATCGCGATCGCCGCTGCCGCTCTGGTGGCCGGCGGAACATTTGGCTCCATCCTGATCGCAGTTCGTTTCATGAAATGAAACAGCGCCGAGCCAGGGCAAGAAGAGCGGCGGCGCGCCAACCAAATGCGCCGCCGCTTGATCTGATCGACTACCAGGTTTGGTTACGGGAATTGTCGCCGACGCCGTTGCCGTAGTTATTCCAGGTCTGCGCTGGCGCAGCCCCAGCACCGCCGACATAGGCGCCATAGGCATCGCGGGGCGCATGACGCTGCACGCGATGATGACGGCCAGCCATGCTGACGTCGTTGCTCGATGATTTGGCGATCTCGGGCTTGGCAGCGGCGGCCGACACTGGTTCGGCAGCAGCGATGGCAAAGGTGGCTAAAAGCGCAAGCACGCTGGCGCGCAGGGTAAGGCTCATGATCGACATTGTGGTGTCCTTGGGTTGCAGAGGCCGACCGGTCTCTGTGAAGAGGTGACCCTTGAGGACATCGGGTGGTCCGCGCTCGATGCAAGCGACCTGCGCGTCACAAGCCTGTGACGCAGTGCGGGATAACGCGCATGGGACGCGTATCGTACCGCCAAGGCAAATTGCGGAGAAAATGTGGAGATGCCTCGAACCCGGTTTCTCCGGGCTGCGACGACTGGTTGTGATCATCAAACAACGGGGAGGACATCATGTCCACGCAGGCCACCATCACCATCGGACGGATCGCCCTACTCGCCACCCTCATGGTGACGGCATCAACGGCCCTCGCCTCGGCTCAGACCTTCAGCTCCGAACAGCGCCGCCTTTGCACCGGCGATGCGTTCCGTCTGTGCAGTTCGGCCATCCCGAACATCGAGGACATCACCATCTGCATGCGCAAGCAGAAGGCCAGTCTGAGCAGCGGCTGTAAGGCGGTATTTGATAAGCCGGTGGTCACCGCCGTGAGCAATAAAGAAGATTAGTGGACCGAGGAGGTCAGCCAGTCGCGGGCATCGCGCTGAGCGGCGGCGATCTCGACATCCGACATCATCTCCGCGACTTCGCGGCGCATCGGGATCGCATCGACCCGGCCCTTCAGCGCAGCGAGGTTGAACCACTTGTGCGCAGCCACGAGATCCACGATCCCGGCGCGTCCGCTCGACCAATACATGCCGCGCTCGAACAGCACGTCCTGAATCGCGGTCTCCGTGACGGGCGTCGCTGCCCCGAAATCGATCTGCCCCTGAAACATCGGTTATTCCTTTTTTATGTTTGCCGCCCCAACCGAGCGCGGCTCCTGTCCGTATTTTGACTTTTCCCAACCGCCAGTTGGCCCGGCGTGTTGAGGACAGAATGCCGATCAAATTTGAATGGCAGTTTAAGCATCGCGATGAACGGTTTCTGAACGCCGCGGCGGAACGCACGCCCACGCGCGAGCGAAAACCCAGCATTCATGCGGGTTTTCTGCATTTTTTCGGATTTCGGTTTACCTTCCCGATTGGGAAACGCGTAACCATCGCGAAGATGGGCGCA
>CALRZK010000094.1:0-8418 GCA_943372615.1 Bradyrhizobium ivorense
CAGCATCGGGCTTGCCGACAAGCTCACCGGCGTGCGCACCATCGCGCCCACCGGCGGCGAGATCGCGACCAATCCCGACGCTGCGCTCGCCTCGCTCGCCAGGGCCTGCACCGCCTGTGCGAAGGAAGATGGTGCCAACGTCGTGATCCTCGGCGGCGCGGCGCTTGCCGGTCTCGCCGAGCGCATCCAGCCTGATGTGCCGGTACCCGTGCTGTGTTCTGTTGCCACCGGCACCCATGCGGTCGTCGCCGCCGCAACGCGACAGCGCGATGACGCCGCACCACCGCCGGCATTGGAGAGTGTCGGCCTGTCGGCGGAACTCGCGACACTTCTCCAACAGAAATAAAATCCCGTCATCCCGGCGCGTTCGGACTGTCATGACGCGCGCCTACCTTCGGTGCGTGATTCACCCCATGCACAGGAGCCGACCATGGAATTGAAAGCTGGTGACGTCGTGATGCTGAAGTCGGGCGGCATGCCGCTCACCGTTGCCGATGTCGATGGCGACGATATCGAATGCGTGTGGCTGGGCGAAGAAGGCGACCTCTTCCGCGAAACGCTGCCGCGCGCCGTGCTCGAAATCGCTCTCGTCATCCCGAACGAGGATGAAGAAGACGAGGACGAAGAGGAGGACGAAGACGAAGAGCACGCCAAGGTCGCGTAAATCGGACTCGGACGCGTAGGATGGGTTGAGCGAAGGCGCGAAGCGCCGGAGCGACAACCCATCGGCCGAGCTTGCGGCAAGGAAAGGTGGTGGGTTTTCGCTACGCTCAACCCACCCTACGGCCGCGTGTCACAAACGATGATCGTGCTTGAAGCGCGCGATCGTCTGATCCGCGATCACCGTGATCACATCGACTTCCATCGGGAAGTCATGGGCCATCCAGACGTCTTCCGCCAGCGCCAGCACATGGCCGAGCGCGGGGCCCTTGGCGATGCCACGTGCGATGAAATCTGCCGCCCTGAGCGGAAACACCGGTGGCGTCCAGCGCTCCGGCAGCGCGACAAGCTGCTTCCATTCCGCCGCATCACCGCCTGCGCCATCACGGGCCCAGGCCAGCAGCATGCGGTTGCGGTAGCGCGCGCAACCGAGGCGATACAGCCGTTGCCGGGCGCGGGCCTCGTCCATGCCCTTCAGCCGCCACCAGCGATGGCCCATGGAGTCCAGCGCCTTGTTCTCCTCATTGGTGAGACGCAAGCGCTGCGTCAGCCGCTTGGCATCTTCGGTGACGGCAACGGCCAGCGCACCAAGCCGCAGCATGGCATTCGGCGCGAGCCCAAGCTCAACTTCGATGCCGATCATATTTTTGAAAGCGCCGAGATAAGTGACGCCGCCGCAGATGCGCAGCATCAGCCCGGCATCGATCATCGCCTCGACCGCCACTTCGGCGCCGGGCGCAACGAGCAGTTTCAGCAGCTCCATCCGGATCCGTTCGGCGGAAAGGCCAGCCATCCCATCGCGGCCGCGGATCGATGCGAGATAGCCCTCGCGATCCGGCACGCCGGCACCGTATGCCGCATGAATGCGGAAGAAACGCAGGATGCGCAGAAAATCCTCGGCAATGCGCCGATCGGGATCGCCGATGAAGCGCACGCGCTTCGCATCCACATCCGGCAGGCCGCCCACATGGTCATGCACCATGCCATCGATCGATGCGGACAAGCCGTTCATGGTGAAATCGCGCCGTTCGGCATCGCGCTGCCAGTCGCGGCCGAACATCACCTTGGCCTTGCGGCCGAAGGTCTCGACGTCTTCGCGCAGCGTGGTGACTTCGACAGGTGTGCCCTCGACCACCAGCGTCACGGTGCCGTGCTCGATGCCTGTCGGCACGCTCTTGATGCCGGCCGCCTTGGCGCGGCGGATGACTTCATCGGGCACCGCGGTGGTGGCGATATCGATCTCGCCGACCTCGAGCCCCATCAGCGCATTGCGCACGGCGCCGCCGACGGCGCGGGCCTCCTCGCCATCGCCATTGAGCAATGCCAGCACACGTCCGGCCGGGCCGGAGGTCAGCCACGGCGCATCGGTGAGCCGCCGCTCCGTGGTCATTTGTTCTGTCCCGGCACGAGCTTGCCGTCTTCCATATGCGCTGGCGTATAGGTCGCGGCCGGTCCTGCGCCCGAGAAATGCGCAAGCAACAGAAGACTGATGATCACCAGCACGAAGGCTGACATCAGCAGCCTGAGCACGACACGCGCCGGCCATGAGGTCGATTCTCGCACACCCTTCTGTGTCGCCAGCAGGAACAGCACATAAAGGGCGAACGGAATCAGGAAGACGCCGACTTCGGTGAGCACCGCGCGGATCATTTCTGCACAATCCGCTCATACAGCACGCGCAGGATGCCGGCCGTGGCGCCCCAGATGTAACGCTCGGCAAACGGCATCGCGTAATAGGAGCGCTCGATGCCGCGGAAATCCTTGCTGTGCAGCTGGTGATTGGTCGGGTTCATCAGGAACGACAACGGCACCTCGAAGGCGCTTTCGACCTCGTTCTCGTTGATGGTGAGATTGAAGCCCGGCCTGACCCGCGCCACCGTCGGCAAGATGCGAAAGCCGAAGCCGGTGGCATAGAGATCGAGATAGCCGATCGGATCGACGAAAGAGCGATCGAGTCCGACTTCCTCCTCTGCCTCGCGCAGCGCAGCGTCGAGCGGCGACGCATCGGTCGCATCGATCTTGCCGCCGGGAAACGAGATCTGGCCCGCATGGTCGTTCAGATGCGCGGAGCGCTGGGTGAGCAGCACCGTTGGCTGCTCATGTTCGACGATGGCGATCAGCACCGCGGCCGGACGAATCGGCCGTTCCGTGGCGACGATCTGGATCATGCGGTCATTGCCGGCATCGCCGGTGGTCGGGATGATGCTGGCGTCGTTCAGACCCGCCGGCACATCAAACGTCAGCCGCGCTTTGGCGCGCGCGAAAAACTCGGCGGAATCCATCACAGCCGATTCAACCGCCGCAGGATGCACAGCGGGCGCGTCCGTCTTCAGCATCGAATTAGTCAATTACGCCCCTCGACTGCAATCTCACATAGATTGCCTGACTTGCTCGGCATCTGCCATCGCAAAAAAGGCGTCCCCGGAGGCGATGCCGAACATCGCGGCCCCATCGACCATCCGCTCCTCGCCCATGTCAACCAGATCGTAATAGATCGCCCGCGTCACCTTGGCCCAGAGATCGGCGCGAACATGTAGATAGGGCGTCAGTCCACCATCCTCGGCCTCCTCGAAACGGAGCTTGTGATCGGCGTCGCAGGTGACCCAGTCGTCCACATTGGTGCGGAATGTCAGCACCGTCCCGGACGCATCCTGTTCCTTCTGCATCTCGACCGCGAGAAATGGCGCATCATCCACGGTGATGCCGACCTTCTCCACCGGCGTGACAAGGAAGTATTTGCCATCTTCGCGCTTCAGAATCGTCGAAAACAGCCGTACCAACGCCGGCCGGCCGATCGGGGTGCCCAAATAGAACCACGTACCGTCGGAGGCGATCCGCATGTCGAGATCGCCGCAAAAGTCGGGATTCCACAGGTGGACCGGGGGCAGGCCTTTGCCTTCTTTGGCACCATCCTTTGCGGCGGCGGCCAAACCATCCAGTCCCTGCGCCGTTTGCTGCCCTTGCTTCGCCATTGTTTGCCCTGACTTTACCTGCGCCGTTCTGGCACGATCGATGCACGTCTTGAAACGTGCAGCACGGGTTTCCAACTCGCCACAACGTGATGCAGTTCATAGCCGCATCCCGATATTGTGGGGATAGTTTAATTCAACAAATACATGGCCTTCGCTTAAGTCTAGCATCAGGTCCGTGACATAGTGAGACGATATCCCGCGGCGTGCCTTCACGCCGCTGTCACCCGAAGGAGCAGTTGATGGCCGCCGACAGTGTCGAGAAACTCGAAGACGTGATCGTCCGCTCCGCGGAACAGGTGGCCGGCCAGATGCGCGCCGCCAAGGAAGCGATTGCCACTGTCATTTTCGGCCAGGACCGCGTGGTGGAAAACACGCTGGTGACGATCCTCTCGGGCGGCCATGCGCTCTTGATCGGCGTCCCCGGCCTCGCCAAGACCAAGCTGGTGGAAACGCTGGGTGTGACGCTCGGCCTCGACGCCAAGCGCATCCAGTTCACGCCCGACCTGATGCCATCGGACATTCTCGGCGCCGAAGTGCTGGACGAGAGCGTTGCGGGCAAGCGCTCGTTCCGCTTCATCTCCGGTCCGGTGTTCGCCCAGCTTTTGATGGCCGACGAAATCAACCGCGCCTCACCGCGCACGCAGTCCGCATTGCTGCAGGCGATGCAGGAGCAGCACATCACCGTCGCCGGCGCGCGGCATGATCTGCCAAAACCGTTCCATGTGCTGGCGACGCAGAATCCGCTGGAGCAGGAAGGCACCTATCCGCTGCCGGAAGCGCAGCTCGATCGCTTCCTGATGGAGATCGACGTCGACTATCCCGATCGCGATGCCGAACGCCGCATCCTGTTCGAAACCACCGGCGCCGAGGAAACCATCGCCAAGGCTGCGGTGAATGTGGAAACGCTGCTCACCGCGCAGCGCCTGGTGCGCCGTTTGCCGGTGGGTGACAGCGTGGTCGAAGCGATCCTGACGCTGGTGCGTTCGGCGCGTCCCGGCCCCGATGCCGGCGATGCATCAAAACTGATCGCCTGGGGCCCCGGCCCGCGCGCCTCGCAATCGCTGATGCTGGCCGTGCGCGCGCGTGCGCTGCTCGATGGCCGGCTCGCGCCCTCCATCGACGACGTGCTCGATCTCGCCGAACCGATCCTGAAGCATCGTATGGCGCTGACCTTCTCGGCGCGTGCCGAAGGCCGCACGGTGGCCGACGTCATTAGCCAGCTCAAGTCACGGATCGGTTGATGGCCGCAGCGCCGGACCACGCCACACAAGAGATCACCGCAGTCCGCCGCGCCGATGGCGAGAGCCGTTCGCTCGCAGCAACGCTTCCACGCCTCGTACTGGAAGCACGGCGCATCGCTGCGACCGTGATCCACGGCCTGCATGGCCGTCGCCGCGCCGGCCATGGCGAAAGTTTCTGGCAGTATCGGCGCTTCGTCTCCGGCGAGCCGTCGCAGAATGTGGACTGGCGGCGCTCGGCGCGTGACGATCATCTCTATGTCCGCGAGCAGGAATGGGAAGCGGCGCATACGATCTGGCTGTGGCCGGATCGCTCGCTCTCCATGGCGTTTGCATCGAAAGGCGTCCGCGACAGCAAGCTCGAACGCGCGCTGATCGTCACTTTCGCTCTGGCGGAGCTGCTGGTCTCCGGCGGCGAACGCGTCGGCGTGCCCGGTCTGATGAATCCGACCTCCAGCCGCAGCGTGATCGACAAGATGGCGCAGGCGATGCTGCATGACGGCGCAAATCGCGACAGTCTACCACCGGCCTTCGTGCCCTCTGCACTGTCCGAAGTGGTTGTGCTTGGCGACTTCTGGTCACCAATGGCCGAGATCAAGACGATGCTGGCCGGCCTGTCATCCGCCGGTGCCCATGGCACGCTGGTGCAGGTCGTCGATCCGGCGGAAGAAACTTTCCCTTATTCCGGCCGCGTCGAATTCGTCGAGCCGGAAAGCGGCAATGTCATCACCGCGGGTCGCGCGCAGACATGGGCCGAGGACTATGTCGCCCGCGTCGCCGCGCATCGCGATGAAATCCGCAACGAGACCGGCAAGCTCGGCTGGCTGTTCTCGACGCATACGACGGATCGCTCGGCCGCTGAATTGCTGCTGTTCCTGCATGCAGGCATGGCCGTCAATCGCGCGGCGGGCGGCAGCATGGTCAAGGTGGGGCGCTCGGCATGATCGGTGGCTTCCCACTCGCATTCGCACAGCCTCTGATGCTGCTCGGCCTGATCAGCCTGCCGATCCTGTGGTATCTGCTGCGCGTGATGCCGCCGCGCCCGCAGCGCATCGCCTTCCCGCCGACGCGCCTGCTGTTCGACATCACACCGAAGGAAGAAACACCATCGCGCTCACCCTGGTGGCTGACGCTGCTGCGCCTGCTGGCCGCCGCACTGGTGATCTTCGCCGCCGCCGGACCGATCTGGAATCCGCAGAATGGCCCAACGGCATCAACCGCACCGCTCACCATTTTGCTCGATGACGGTTGGTCCGCCGCTGCGAGCTGGGATGCACGCGTCCGCGCTGCCGATGAGCTGATCGCTAATGCCGACAATAACCGCCGTGGCGTGGCACTCGTGCCGCTGTCGGAAGCGACGCGCGACATTACCATTTTGCCCGGCGGCACCGCGCGCGTGGCGCTGCGCCAACTCGCGCCAAAACCCTATTCCATCGACCGCGTCGATGCGCTCCCCGTGCTCGAGCGCTTCCTGCGCGCCACCGGCGACAGCGAGATCGTCTGGCTCTCGGATGGCGTCGATACCGGTCGCGGCAGCGATTTCACGCAAGGACTCACCAAGACCATCGGCGACCGCACGCTGACCATCTATGACGGCGGCGCGGCTCCGGCGCATGCGCTCGTCGCTGCCGAGAATGCCGCGGCCAAGATGATAGTAAAGGTGCTGCGCGCCGGCGCCGTCGGCCCCGAAGGCGGTATTGTGCGTGGCCTCGACGCCAAGGGCTCTCCGGTCGGCGAAGCAAAATTCCTGTTCACGCCGAATGATCGCGAGACCGAAGCGGCATTCGACCTCCCCGTCGAATTGCGCAACGACATCGCCCGGCTCGAAATCTCCGGCGAGCGTTCCGCCGGCGCCGTGCAATTGCTCGACAAGCGCTGGCGCCGCCGCGCCATCGGCATCGTCTCCGGCACCACAAGCGACACTGCACAGCCGCTGCTCGCCTCGACTTTCTATCTCACCCGCGCGCTGGCGCCCTTTGCCGATGTGCGCCAGGGCGACCGCGGCGCGCCACAGCAGGCGATCACGCAATTCCTCGACCAGAAACTGCCGATGATCGTGCTCGCCGATGTCGGCACGCTGTCGCCGGAAATCCGCGAGCGCCTGAATACATGGATCGACAATGGTGGCGTGCTGGTGCGCTTCGCCGGCCCGCGCCTTGCGCAGGCGGAAGACGATCTGGTGCCGGTGAAACTCCGCCGTGGCGATCGCAATCTCGGCGGTTCGCTGACCTGGGAGAAGCCGCAGCATCTGTCGGCCTTCGCTGCCGACGGCCCGTTCGCCGGGCTGCCGGTGCCGAAGGACATCACCGTCAATCGCCAGGTGCTGGCCGAGCCGAATGCCGCGCTGGCCTTGAAGAGCTGGGCGACGCTGGAAGACGGCACGCCGCTGGTCACCGGTGAACGCCGCGGCAAGGGCTTGGTCTCGCTGTTCCATGTCAGCGCCGATATGCGCTGGTCGGACCTGCCTTTGTCTGGCACCTTTGTGGAAATGCTGCGCAGGGTGGTCGATATCTCCGGCTATACGTCCACGCCCGGCGCCGGTGTTGCCGGCGAGTCCGGCACAGAGACAGTCGCGCCGCTGCGCACGCTTGATGGTTTTGGCGCCTTCGGCCCGCCGCCTTCGACGGCGAAGCCGCTCTCCGCCGACTATCGCGACCGCGCGACGTCAGAACATCCGCCCGGCCTCTACGGCCCTGCCGATGGTCCGCTCGCCGTCAATGCTCTCGCTTCTGCAGATCGGATCGCACCGCTGGACTTCTCTGCTCTCAAGGCCAACCACGCCAGCTACACCAATGCCGAACCGCGCGACCTGCGCGGCATCCTGCTCTCCACCGCGCTCGCACTGTTCCTGATCGATGCGATCATCGTTGCACTGCTCGGCGGCGCCATCGCTTCTCTGTTCCGCCGCCGTGCGGTGTCGACCGTGCTCGCCGTTGCGCTCGCGCTCGGTGCGGTGACCGGCATGCCGACGCAACTCCGCGCCGATCAGGCCAGCGACGATTTCGCCATCAAGGCGGTGTCGCAGACCCGGCTCGCCTACGTCATCACCGGCAATGCCGACGTCGATGGCATCGTGAAGTCCGGTCTCACCGGCCTCACGCTGTTTCTCGCCCAGCGCACGGCGCTGGAGGCCGGTGAACCCGTGGGCATCGATCCGGCGAAGGACGAACTCTCCTTTTTCCCGCTGATCTACTGGCCGATCATCCCGGGTGCCCCGAAGCCGCCGCAGGAAGCTCTCAACCGCATCGACGCCTATATGAAGCAGGGCGGCACGGTGCTGTTCGACACCCGCGATGCCGTCGAGGCGCCCGCCGGGCCGAATGGCGAGTCGCAGACGCCGGGCATGCAGACGCTGCGCACCATTCTCTCGTCGCTCGACGTGCCCGAACTCGAGCCGGTGCCGCCGGCGCATGTGCTGACCAAAACATTCTTCCTGCTGAGCGACTTCCCCGGCCGCTTCAATTCCGGCCCGACCTGGGTGGAAGCGCTGCCGCGCGAGGACACCGATGAAGCCGCCTCGCGCCCGGCCCGCGGCGGTGACGGCGTGT
>CALRZK010000095.1:0-8412 GCA_943372615.1 Bradyrhizobium ivorense
GGCATTGATCTGCTCGATGGCCAGCTTCTCGGCCTGCACCGAACCGGTTTCCGAGATCGCCATGGTGCCGGTGACGGAGTGCAGGATGCCGACAGTGACTTCCGTATCGGTCACCGCGAGACCGGTGGTGTTGACAGCCGCGGTGGCAGGCGCCTGCGCAAAAGATGTGCGCGGGAGCATCGAGATGGCCGGCAGCGCCGCCATGCCCATCAGCAGTTTTCGCCGCAAAGGCGAGTGCAGGCCCGGTTTTTTCTCGTCTGACATCACTTCCCCACTGGTTTGGAACGCTTATTGGTGAGGCAAGTGTTGCTGAACTTAAGCGCTCCTCGCATACGTGGGATTGCGTATACTGCACCGCAAAATGCCGACGTAGGTTTTGCTATCACGCAAATATGCGTAGTCGCGTTGGGGTCAGGAGTGAGGAGTGGCAGGGCGGCAGCGGATCGACCGTGTCAGGCGCCAGTACAATCAATGGGTCGCCAACCAGACCCTTGAGGACTACGCCCTCCGCTTCACCGCGAAGAGCGCACGCCGCTGGTCCTCGGCCCGTGTCGCCAATACAGCGCTCGGCGCTATCTCATTCCTCGCGCTGGAAGCCATCGGCGGCACCATCACCATCAATTACGGCGTCACCAATGCCGCCGCGGCCATCCTCGTGGTCAGCATCATCATCTTCTGCTGCGGCCTGCCCATCGCCTATCACGCCGCGCGCAGCGGCATCGATATCGATCTGCTCACCCGCGGCGCCGGTTTTGGTTATATCGGCTCGACCATCACATCACTGATCTACGCGTCTTTCACCTTCATCTTCTTTGCCATCGAGGCCGTCATCCTCGCGGCGGCGCTGGAAATGTGTTTCGATATTCCGCGCCCAGTCGGTTACCTCATATCGGCCGTGGTCATCATTCCACTGGTGACCCACGGCATCACGCTGATCAGCCGCTTCCAGCTCTGGACCCAGCCGATCTGGCTGATCCTCAACCTGCTCCCCTTCGTCGCCATCGCGTATGCAAGCCGGCAATCCTTCGCGGAGTGGACCGCCTATCCCGGCTTGCATGGCGATCCCAAAGGCGGGCTGGATCTCCTGCTGTTCGGCACCGCCGCCGCGGTGATCTTCTCGCTGGTGGCGCAGATCGGCGAACAGGTCGATTTCCTGCGCTTCCTGCCGCGCGATCGTCGACAATCGAAACTGAACTGGTGGATCGCCTTGCTCTGTGCCGGGCCGGGCTGGATCGTGGTCGGCGCCATCAAACTATTGGCTGGCTCGTTCCTGGCCTATTTCGCGCTGACCCATGGCGCAACGCCAGAACAGGCGGCCGAGCCCGCGCATATGTATCTCGACGCGTTCCGCTACGTGCTCTCGCATCCCGATCTCGCATTGGCCCTGACGGGCACCTTCGTCATCCTTTCGCAGCTCAAGATCAATGTGACCAATGCCTATGCCGGCTCCATCGCCTGGTCGAACTTCTTCTCGCGCCTGACCCACAGCCATCCCGGTCGCGTCGTCTGGCTCGTCTTCAATGTTCTGGTCGCACTGCTGCTGATGGAGATCGGCGTCTACAAGGCGCTGGAACAGACGCTGGCGCTGTATTCCAATGTCGCCATCGCCTGGGTCGGCGCCCTCGTTGCCGATCTCGTCATCAATCGCCCGCTCGGCCTGCGACCGAAGCAGATGGAATTCAAGCGCGCGCATCTCTATGACATCAATCCAGTCGGTGTCGGCGCCATGCTGGCCGCCACCGTGACGTCGGTGAGCGCTTTCTATGGCCTGTTCGGCCCCACCGCCAAGGCGCTGTCGCCTTTCGTGGCGCTGGTCACCGCGCTGATCATCGCGCCGCTGATCGCCTATGCCACCGGCGGAAAATACTACATCGCGCGAAAACCGAAGCGCGCCTGGCAGGACATCCCGGCGCTGCAGTGCTGTATCTGCGAACATACATTCGAGCATGAGGACATGGCACATTGTCCGGCCTATGCCGGGCCGATCTGCTCGCTCTGCTGCTCCCTCGACGCGCGCTGCCACGATCTCTGCAAACCGCATGCGCGGATTGATGCGCAACTCTCCACGACCTTCGGAAAACTACTGCCGGAGTCCATCCTCGCCCGCCTGAATTCCCAGTTCGGCCACTATCTCGGCGTGTTCGCCATGGCCGCCGGGCTCGTCGGCCTGACACTCGCGCTGATTTATCTGCAGACATCGGCGGCCTCCCCGGCGGACAGTGCGGCGGTGTCGGAAGTGCTGTGGAAAGTGTTCTTCGCGCTCGCCATCATTATCGGCGTGATCGCGTGGCTGTTCGTTCTGGCCAAGCAGAGCCGTCGCGCCGCGGAAGCGGAGACCAAGCGCCAGACGACGCTGCTGATGCAGGAGATCGATGCCCACAAGCGCACCGATGCCGAATTACAGCGTGCCAAGGAGGTCGCGGAATCCGCTAACCTGGCCAAGAGCCGCTACGTCGTCGGCCTCAGCCACGAACTGCGCTCCCCCCTCAATGCCATATCGGGCTACGCGCAACTGCTCGAACAGGACAACAGCCTCGACACCCGCCCGCGCGAGCAGGTCCGCGTGGTCAAGCGCAGTGCGGATCACCTTTCCGGCCTGATCGACGGCATTCTCGACATCTCCAAGATCGAGGCCGGCCGCCTCTATCTGTCGCGCGACGAGGTCCGCCTCACGGACTTCCTTGATCAGCTCGTCGGCATGTTCCGCCTGCAGGCCGCCGCCAAGGGCATCGAATTCGTGTTCCGCCGACCGCCGGTACTTCCCGCCGTGGTTTATGCCGATGAAAAGCGGCTGCGCCAGATCCTGATCAACCTGCTGTCCAATGCGATCAAATTCACGCAGGACGGCAGCGTCACCTTTGTCATTCATTATCGCAGCCCGGTGGCCGAGTTCGAGATCATCGACACCGGCCCCGGCATCTGCCCCGACGATCTCGAGCGCATCTTCGCGCCATTCGAGCGCGGGGCGCTCGGCGCCGCCCAGCCACATAGCGGCACGGGCTTGGGCCTGACCATCTCAAAACTTCTCGCCGGTGTGATGGGCGGCGATATCCGCGTCAGCAGCGACGTCGGTGCCGGTGCGACCTTCCGCGTCAAGATGTTGCTCTCCGAAGTCAACAATCCGACCCGCACCGCGCCGATCGAGGCCCCGATCCTAGGCTATCACGGCCCCCGCAAGACCATCCTTGTCACTGACGACGACCCAACCCAGCGCGACCTGCTGCGTCAGGTGCTCACACCGCTTGGCTTCATCCTGCTCAGCGCCCCGGACGGCCCTGCCTGTCTCAGCCTCGCGCAGCATTGCCGGCCCGACATGTTCCTGCTCGATATCTCGATGCCCGGCATGGATGGCTGGTCCGTCGCTGAAGCCCTGCGCGCCAGCGGCCATCATCAGGCGCGCATCCTGATGGTCTCCGCCAGCGCTCTCGAAGCCCATGGCGCACCGCTCGCGCAGCCTTTCCATGACGGCTATCTGATGAAACCGATCGAACTCCCGCGCCTGCTGGAAATGATCGGTCAGCTCCTGAAGATCGACTGGCGCTATGACCGCGACGAAGCCGCCATCGACCAGCACTGGACGCCCGACGACATGCCCCCGCCCGCGCATCACGTCGATCAGCTCATCGGTCTTGGCGAAATGGGCCACATCCGTGCCATCCAGATGAAGCTCGACGAGATCGGCGCGGGACATCCCGAGCATATGGCTTTCGTTGCGCAAATGCGCATGCTGATCGACCGTTTCGATCTCGATCAGTACATGTCTCTCCTCAAGGGGTTGCAGACGCATGACTCCTGATCCCAGAATATCAGACGCCAAGAAGCGCGACGTCGCCCTCGTGGTGGACGATAGCCCCGAGACGCTGCGGCTGCTCACCGACGCCCTCGATGGTGTCGGCATGACTGTGATGGTCGCCCTCGACGGCGCCGGGGCGATGCGCATCGCGGAACAGATCACGCCGGATATCGTGCTGCTCGATGCCGTGATGCCCGGCATCGATGGTTTCGAGACCTGCCGACGCCTCAAGCGCGATGCCGGTCTAGCCGACGTGCCGGTGATCTTCATGACCGGCCTCTCCGAGACCGCTCATATCGTCCGGGGCCTCGAAGCCGGTGGCGTCGACTACGTCACCAAGCCCATCGTGATCGAGGAAATGCTGGCGCGCATTCGCGTCCATCTCGCCAATGCCCGCCTGACCCAAAGCGCCCGCGCCGCGCTCGACGTCTCCGGCCGTTTCCTGCTGGCCGTCAACAAGCAAGGCGAGATCCTGTGGGCGACACCGCAAGCACAAAAGCTTCTGAGTGACCATCTGATCGCGGGCATCGACGATACGTTGCTGCTACCACCGACCATGCTGCAATGGCTGGATCAGATGCAGAAGCCCGCCGTCAAGCCAACGCCTTCGGCGCCCTTCGCCAATAACGAAGCGCTGCGCCTGAATTTTATGGGAAAGGCCGGGCCCGATGAATTTCTGCTCCGCCTAGCGAAGGACAGCGCGGCCGCGGTGCCTGCTGAATTCAGCAAGGAACTCGGCCTCACCACGCGTGAAGGCGAAGTGCTGTCGTGGCTCAGCAAGGGCAAAAGCAATCGCGACATCGCGCAGATCCTCGGCCTGTCGCCACGCACAGTCGATAAGCATCTTGAGCAGATCTACGCCAAGCTCGGCGTCGAGAACCGGACAGCTGCGGCCACCGTGGCGGTGAATGCAACGCAGCGACAGCAGTAATCCGCAGTCCCACAAATCAATCCGAGAAACCCTACGCTGAAAGGTTGCGGCACGGCTGATCCGTCGCCAGCTCGCGACGCTGCATTGCAGAACGCAAAATTCGTTATTGACACTTAAGTTCGCTAATATCTAATCTTTCGAAAAACAGACGACCAAGCAAAACGGACCCGGCAGACGGGCCACTTTCGGGAGAGAAACACATGACGCGCCACGTGCTGGCGTGGGCCACCGCGCTCGCGCTTTCGACAACCATCATTTCCACCCAGGCTACAGCTCAGGTGTCCGACGATGTCATCCGCATCGGCGTCCTCACCGACCTGTCGAGCTGGGGCCGCGACAATAGCGGGCCGGGCTCCGTCGAAGCCGCCAAAATGGCGGTGGAGGAATTCGGCAAGACGGTGCTCGGCAAGCCCATCGAGATCATCAGCGCCGATCACCAGATGAAGTCCGATGTCGGCGTGCAGATCGCACGCAACTGGTTCGACAATGGCAAGGTCGACGCCGTCGTCGACATCCCGAACTCGGCCATCGCCATCGCGGTCCACAATCTTGCTAAAGAACGCAACCGCATTGCGCTACTGTCGGGCCCCGGCTCCAGCGCCCTCACCGACGAGCTCTGCAGCCCCAACACTGTGCAGTTCGCCTATGACACCTACGCCCTCTCGAAAGTGACGGCCTCTGCCGTGATCGCCGAAGGCGGCAAATCCTGGTACTTCATCACGGCTGACTATGCCTTCGGCAGCCAGCTCGAAAACGACGCCACCCGCTTCATCAAGGCGAGCGGCGGCACCGTGGTCGGCGGCGTGCGCCATCCCACCAACACCGCGGACTTCTCGTCCTTCGCCCTGCAAGCGCAGAACTCGAAAGCGAATGTCGTCGCCTTCGCCAATGCCGGCCAGGACACCGACAATTCCATCAAGCAGGCCGGTGAATTCGGCCTGGTCAAAGGCGGACAGAAACTCGTTGGCCTGCTGATGTTCGACACCGACGTCCACGCCATCGGCCTCGACGCCGCGCAGGGCACCTATCTCACGACGGCGTCCTACTGGAACATGAATGAGGCGACGCGCGCCTGGTCGAAAAAATTCTTCGCCAAGACCAATGTCATGCCGACCATGATTCAGACCGGCGTCTATGGCTCGGTGCTGCATTATCTCAAGGCCATCAAGGCCGCCGGCACCGACGACCCCGCCAAGGTGATGGCGAAGATGCGCGAGCTGCCCATCGAGGACACGTTTGTCCATGGCGGCAAGCTGCGCGAGGACGGCCGCGTGATCCGCGACATGTATCTCGCCAAAGTCAAGAAGCCTTCGGAGTCCAAGGAGCCGTGGGACTATCTCGACATCGTCAAGACGGTGAAAGGCGAGGACGCCTATCGCCCCGTCTCGGAATCGAAGTGCCCCCTGCTCAAGAAGTGAGGCGTCATGCTCAGCGATCCAGCCAACGTGTTTGATATCTATGAATGCGACGTGCTGGTCGCTGGCTCCGGCTGTTCCGGCATGTCGGCGGCGATCACCGCACGACATGCCGGGCTCGATGTCCTGATTGTCGAGAAGGAGCCACGCTTCGGCGGCACCACCGCGCGTTCCGGCGGCTGGCTATGGGTGCCCGGCACGTCGCTTGCAAAAGCATGGGGCATCCATGAAAGCCCCGACCAGGCCCGCACCTATCTGCGCCATGAGGCTGGCAACAGCTTTGATGCCGCACGCGTCGATGCCTTCCTGGCCGCGGGGCCGGAAGCCATCGACTTCTTCACCACGCAGACGGCGGTGCGCTTCGACATGCCGCTGACATTCCCGGACTATGACGCCGAGGCACCCGGCGGCACACAAGGCGGGCGCTCCATGGTCGCGCGCCCTTTCGACGGCCGCGAACTCGGCGACAAGATCAAGGACATTGGCGCGCCGCTACCCGAGCTCACGGTGTTCGGCATCATGCTGGGCTCCGGCAAGGACATCATCCACTTCATGCGCGCGACCAAGTCGCTGACCTCGGCGATCTATGTCGCCAAGCGGCTATCGAAACATCTGAAAGACGTCATCAGCCACGGCCGCGGCATGACGCTCACCAATGGCAATGCTCTTGCCGGCCGCCTCGCCAAATCCGCTTTCGACCTCAAGATCCCGCTGTGGCTCTCCTCGCCGGTGCGCGAATTGATCGTCGAGAAGGGCCGCGTGCGCGGAGCCATCGTCGAGCGCGGTGGAAAACGTGTGCGCGTGATCGCCAAGCGCGGCGTCGTGCTGGCCTGCGGCGGCTTCCCGCATGATGTCGCGCGCCGCAAGGCCATGTTCCCGCATGCGCCCACCGGTCAGGAGCACTACTCCCCTGGCCCGACAGGCAACACCGGCGACGGCCTGCGCCTCGCCGAATCCGCCGGCGGCCGTGTCGAGGACACGCTGCCGAATGCAGCCGCCTGGGTGCCGGTGTCGGTCACACATCGCAAGGACGGCAGCAAGGGCGTGATGCCGCATTTCATTGATCGCGCGAAACCTGGCGTGATCGCCGTGCTCCGCGATGGCAGGCGCTTCGCCAATGAAGGCAATTCGTATCACGCCTTCGTCCAGGAGATGATGCGCTCGACACAGCCCGGCGACGAGATGGCCGCATGGCTTGTCTGCGATCATCGCGCGTTGCGGCAGTATGGCCTCGGCGCAGTGCCACCCTTCCCGATGCCGATCGGCCATTATCTCAAGTCCGGCTACCTGATCAAAGGCGCGACACTGGAAGAGCTGGCGAAGAATGCCGGCTTTGACGCGAGCGCATTCGCGAAAACGGTCGCGCAGTTCAACGCAGGCGCCGCCAACGGCCATGACCCCGCCTTCGGCAAGGGATCGCGCGCCTATAACCGCTATCAGGGCGACGCCCAGCACGGCCCCAACCCCTGCGTGGCACCAATCGAGACCGGGCCGTTCTATGCCATCAAGATGGTGATCGGCGATCTCGGCACCTATGCCGGGATCAAGACCGATGCCCATGCCCGCGCGCTCGATGGCAATGGCGAGGTGATCGCCGGCCTTTATGCCGCCGGCAATGACATGGCCAGCATCATGGGTGGCAATTATCCCGGCGCCGGCATCACGCTCGGCCCTGCCCTCACCTTCGGCTACATCGCCGGCCGCCATCTCGCCGGCAAACCGGTGGCGGCGTGACCATGACTGTGTTCGCTCCGGATCTGCTGCTTGGACAGCTCGCCCTTGTCACGGGTGCTGGCAATGGCAACGGCCGTGCCATCGCACTCGGCCTTGCCGCCCATGGTGCCGATGTGGTCGTCACCGATATCGACGACGCAGCAGCTCATGAAACCGTCCGGGACATCGAAGCGAACGGCCATCGGGCATGGCACTATCGCCTGGATGTGACCGATGTCGATGCCTGCAGAAAACTGGCTGAGACAGTCCACAACGATGCTGGCGATATTTCCATCCTCGTCAACAATGCCGGCATCATCATCCGCGAGGGCATCGACTCCGAGCGCGCCGCAGACAACTGGCGCCGTGTGCTCGACGTGAATCTCAACGGCGTGTTCAACGTCACCCACGCCTTCCTGCCGGCACTGCGTAAGCGGCGCGGCAGCGTGATCAATCTCGGCTCCATCGCCTCCTTTGTCGGCGTCGCCGATACGCTCGGCTACTCCCCCTCCAAGGGCGGCGTGAAGCTGCTGACCCAGGCGCTAGCACGCGAGCTCGCC